>QMNP01000017.1 GCA_003647825.1 Candidatus Cloacimonadota bacterium | reverse complement strand
TAAAACGGGTACAGCAATGCTTCAGTTCTTAAAAATTGGGGTAGATGCTCGTGCCATTGGAATGGGAGAAGCCTACACTGCTATTTCCGACGATATCTCTTCTGTTTATTGGAATCCTGCAGGTCTTGCCTTGAAATCTCAAGATCAATTCTTCATTTCTCACACCGAGTGGGTAGCGGGTATTCGCTATGAATATCTGGCTGCATCCAAAGTTACAGACTTGGGAACTTTTGCCTTAAGCGGCGGTTTCCTTTATACTGGCTGGATGGATGTAACAACTGAAGAAGTTTTTGGCCCGACAGGTGAGCAATTCACAAATAGTGATATCTCTGCTGGTCTTACCTATTCCAATTCATTTACAGAAAAATTCTCTTTCGGCTTCACTGTAAAATATTTACGTGAAAACCTGGATGAATATGCAGTAAATGGTATGTCTGTAGATCTTGGATCTCTCTATAATACAGGTTGGCATAATATAACTATCGGAATGTCACTCAGGAACTTCGGTCCAGACCTGAAATTTGAAATAGACAATGATAATGATGGAGATATGGATGAGGATCCATTTGACCTTTTGGATAATGATGGTGATGGCCTGATCGATGAAGATCGCAAGGAAGATACATTTAAAATACCAATGAACTTTTCATTGGGGCTTTCTGCCGATCTCTATCGTGAAGATAATCAGGTTCTAATTGCTGCTGTACAGCTTGATAACTGTGTAGATAGAAGGGAAACTTATAATGTAGGTGTGGAATATAAACTTGCTCAATTCAAGATTAGATCCGGATACCAATTCGGCTTTGATGCTGCTTCATTTTCTGCAGGATTTGGTTGGACAATCCCAACCAGTTTCGCAATCATAGATCTTGATTATTCCTACTCAGATTTTGGGGATCTGACGGAAAGCTTTATCAATACACCACACCGTCTTTCAATGAAATTCTATTTTTAGATAGATATTAAAAAAAAAGCACATTAAAAAGGGAGGAAAAAAAATGAAAAAACTATTAGTTTTTTTAGTACTTGTCGTTTTTGTAAGTAGTGTTTTTGCGGACTTGATGAAAGAAGTTCCGAGAAAAGCATTACCTTTCAACGACGAAATTACTCACAGCATGGCTGAACAAACAAACAGAGACGTTCCCGAATGGGAATTCTATGTTGATCCAGTTGGTATTATTACTAACTATTATGACTACCAACCAGGTAGTTACAACAGCACTCCGGTTCAAGTTCAACCGGCTGAAGTTGGTGGCGGAATTTATATCACTTTCCACTCCAGAGAAACAGCTGCTTCTACTCGTCGTGTTTATTATGCTTACATCGATGCAGATGGTAATGTAACAAACACTGCTACTATCAGTACTGACGATATTCATGAAGGTTACAGTGGTGTTGATCTTGATCTTACAACAGGTGACCCTTTAGTTGCATGGCATGTGAATGAAGATACTGGTACTGCAGATTTAGAAGTTATGTTTACCTATGACATGTATCATTTAGGTAGCCCAGGTCTTTGGAAAGCTCCTTTTGTAATTATTGATGATACAATTGGACCAAATGCACCTTCTGATGAATTTATCTGGCCTTATGTTTATGTAGGTCCATCACCAGATCCTTTAAAACAAAGAGTTTACGTTACAGCTAATAATGCTGATGACACCCCAACTGGAAGTCCTTCTGAAAATCAATTGATCGCTTATGCTGATTTTGATGTGAATGATTTCAATATGCAGTCTGAACTTGACTGGACCTATGTAACAATACCATTAATGAACGATTGGCATATGGGTATTCCTGAATGGAAACGACCAAATTGTGGTATGGCTGTATCTGACGATGGTAAAGTAGCGATTTTTGGTTACGTTATTACAAATGGTGAAACTTCAACAGTACCAGACATGATGTTCTGCTTCTTGAGTGATAACTATGGTGAAGAAGGAAGTTTTGAATATTATGAAGGACAAGCTGAATTTGATATTCCTAATCCTCAAAATCAGGATGGAAGTTACAGATTTGTAGATCCAGATACTGGTGAACCTCATGAACTCTATATGGAGCCATATCTTTGTAACCATCAAAATGTAATTTTTGCTAATGATAATTCTGAACTTAAATTCATGGGTAATATGAACATGATGCTTCGTCCTGCTTCTTGGTATCCCGATTTCCCATTGATGTATCCCAAAATGTTTACTTTTGATATAGCTAATGAAGAATTCAGTTTCCAGGATCTGTATCTTACAGGTGCAAATCCTAATGATAATATTCCTATGCTTCCCTGGGATTTAGACGAAGATGGTGTTGTAGATGAATTTGATGCTGATGGATATGTAGTAATAGAAGAAGGCTGGCCTATCTATCATTTTGATAATGCAGTTGCTTTCCATGAAAACAGCTTCAAAATGGCTAAAAATGAAGACAATGACTGGTTAGTAGCAGTTTGGTCTGAAGGCCTTAAATCTCGTTGGGGAAATGTTCCTGAGCCAGGTTATGAAGACTGGGCAGAATATCCTGAAGTTGCTATTGCTATTTCTACTGATGGTGGCGAAACATGGGAAGACACAATTATCATGAATGCCAAAACAGATGATGATAATTACGCTCCAGAATTAGATGGTATGATTCCATGCTATATTTATCCTGGTGATGTTATTGAAGATCTGGGTGATGGCTACGGTCTGGTTCACCTATTCTTCTTAGATGATAACAGTTATGGTTCATTTATTCAAGCTCATGGTGAGAACCTGGGTGGAACAATGATGTATGCTGGTCTTAAAATTTATTTTGGTGGTGGAAGCGAAGCTGGCAACAATGTTGTAACACCAGAAGTCGCTACACTTTCTCAAAACTATCCCAATCCTTTCAATCCTAATACTACGATTGAATACAGCTTGAATGAAGCTTCTCAAGTTTCTGTTGAAGTATTTAACGTAAAAGGCCAGTTAGTTAAAACTCTGGTTAATGAATACCAGACAGCTGGACCACAATCAGTTGAATGGAATGGCTTAGATGATAACAACACATCAGTATCAAGTGGTGTTTATTTCTACAAAATGAAAGCTGGTGGAAGATATACTTCTACTAGAAAAATGATCTTACTCAAATAATTTGAGATAGATAGTTTATACACTAAGGGTCTTCGGAATTTCCGAAGACCCTTTTTTTTGAGATAGTAAATTAAAACTATATAAAGCTTTCTGAAGGATATTTCACATCCTCTAAATATAATCCCTCAGGTGGAGCAGTTGTAATAAGCTTATTGGCAGTACTTCCGGCTTCAATCAATATAGTAATTATTTGAGGTGACTCTTCAGCATCACTTATATTTACAATTGTCCCTACGATTCTTCGAACCATATTATGCAAAAATCGGTCTGCAGTAATTTTGAAAATGATATCAGTTTCTTCTTGAGTAATTTCAAAAGAAGAGATTGTGCAGATTGTGCTTTTAATATCCGGATTGAATTTAGAAAAAGAAGTATAATCATGCTTTCCCAAAAAATACTTAGCACAGGATTGCATGGTCTCAAGATTTAAGTTACTGCGCTGAAAACTGCTTTTGTAATGGCGGTTGAAAGGATCTGGATTTTTTGTAATAATATAATTATAACTTCTACTGAATGCATCGTATCGAGCATGAAAATCTTGCTTCACCTGCGCTACAGATACAATTTTTATATCCTTAGATAATTTTGTCTGCATAGCTTTCATTATTTGCACTGGTGTCATATTCAGCGGGAAATCAAAATGAATATGCTGACCCCGTGCATGAACGCCGGCATCTGTTCTTCCTGCAGCGACTACTTTTATTTCTGTTTTTACAATTTTTGTAAGTGCTGTTTCAATTTCCTGCTGAACAGTTCTTTCGGTGGGCTGGATCTGCCAACCACAAAAATTAGTTCCATCGTATGCTATTTTTGCTAATAATCGCCTCATCTTCTTAATCCTATAATACCAGTATTAGATTTACTGCTGACAATAACAATATGTGGGAGTTTGATATCCAGTCAAAATTGCGAGGTATAATATCAGTGCTTTCATTTACAGATTTTTCTACTTCATGAATCTTGTTGAAGCAGATTTGAAGAATTGATCCTAACGATGAAAAAGATAACTTTGTTTTACTGGTAACTTTCTCGTAGGTTTGCAGAAATAAGGGAATGAATTGAAACGTAGCAAGTAAAAAGAAACGTAAATCTTCTATGAATCTGTTGTCTCCTGAGGTCTTTGTGTCTGCAATAAAAGCTTCAAACGGTGTTGTAGAGATCAGATAAACGGAAAGTAATAATATATAACATATTCTGAAAGCAAGCAATGCCTGCAGGTTAAAAGAAACTTGAAAAATGATGCCAAAAATAAATAGTGAAATGAAAAAAGGAAATAAACGGATTAAAACCTGCCCCCAGTTTCTAATAATATCAGGTTTTATGAAGAAAGATATTACCAAAATACCAGAAGAAATTAGTAGATCAGAAAAATTTAAAATAGTTGAAATTGTAATTAAGAGAAGTACAAAAAAAAATTTTAGTAAGACATGCTGTTTGGCAAAAATATCCTGCTGTGTCAATTTTCGACATTTCCAGAGGGTTGCTGGTTTTCTGATGATGTATCTGTTTCTTCCTCATCTTCAGAGTTATTAGATTTCTTCTTTTTATCTGCTGCTGTAGAGTCTGCAGGTTCTTCTTCAGTTTCCAGTTCGGGATCACTTACCTTAGATCCTTTATCTTCTTGCTCAGATTCAGATTCTATCTCTTCTTCAATCGTTGCAGTAGAGTCGGCGGGTTCTTCTTTTGCATTTTCAATTTCGGTATGCAAAATATCTTCTGATTTAGATTCTGTTTTCTCCGGCAAAGGAATATGCTCTACCTGCTCTTCTTTAACAGGTTCCAAGTCATCTGCCGTTATGCTTTTACCTTTTAAATTTTCTTTGCTTTTGGAAGATTTCTTTTGCTCCTGTTCCTTTCCCTGATCTTCTTTTGGAACTTCACCATTAGTTTCTTCTTCAGTTTTATCAAGCTCTTTCTGTTCTTTATCTTTGGCAGCTTTTTCCATTTGATCTAAGTAAGGAAGTCTAGTTAAGGTTTTGAAATTTTCTCCGGTATATAGTTTGTTCACTTCAGTTTTATATTCATTGCTTCCTTCAAAAGCAAGCACATTATCAAAATAGGGTTTGGCAGCAGTACTATCATTCAGCATCAGATATTCTATGTGTCCAATACAATAATTTGCTTTCAAATAAAACTTGTGATCTGGATTAGAAGCTATTGAGTCAAGATGAGCAATAGCAGCAGTAGTATCTTTTTCCAGCAGATCAAAGGCTTTCTGATATTCTGCCAGCTGCTTCTTTTCAGCAGGAGTAGTTACTTCTACAGGTTGGCCTTTTATAAATAGAGATGTTGCATAGGTATATTTATTTTCAGGATAATTATTTTCAAGGTCTGCAGCCAGCTCCATTGTTTTTATTGAATCGTTAAGTACAGTTTTATATAACCATAACTTTATGAATTTTGCAAATGGAATGAATTCTTCACCATATTTCTTTATTGCTAATTCAGTCCTTTCAATTTGCTGATTGAGTGTATTATATTCTGCTAGAAGATTTGTTTTGTAAATTTGGAGATTATTTTTCTCTTCATGGAAAGTAAGTGAATCCAGAGCAATAATATCATTCAAAGCTAGATCATCAAGATCAAAGTTCTGTGCAAAATCAGTTGAATCCGAAACATTGATCTGAGTATTGTCAATAGAGTCTGCAATAACTAGTTCTGCAATTGCAAGTGAATCAACAATAGTGGCTTTAGTAATATCAAGCGAATCTATAATTTCTTTATTATAAGTTACTAAAGAATCATTATCATTAAGTTGAACTATTTTAGTAGAATCTTTTAATACTTGTTGCGAAATGTTGAGAGAATCATCCGACACAAAATGTTGATCAACTTGCAATAGGGAATCTGCTGTTTCTGCATCACCATATCGCATGATAACTGCAATATCAAACAAATTCTCGCATTTAGAAACTGAATCTACTCGGCTTTGTATAGTTTTCAATTCTAATTTTAATGTATCGAGTCTTAACTCAAATTCATTCTTCTGAGCTATAATATGATCATAAACCTTCAAAGCGGAATCCGGTAAAGCCAAAGCTTCTATATAAAATTCGGCTAATTTGAATTGCTGTAATACCAGATCTTCTGCAGCTAGATCAGAGTTAGGATTATTATACTGAATGATCTGACTGGCAACAGCGCTGCGTGAAACAGCTTTTTTAATATGTTCAGATTGAGGGTATTCGGATTTAACTTTATTATAGTTTATTATGGCTTCTTCATAGTTATGAAGGTCCTCAAAATAGTGCTCTCCCAAATAAAATGCAGCTTCAGCAGCAAGTTTCGAACGTCTATTATCGAGAATTATACTTTCAAATAACTGAATTGCATCATCACTTTCACCAGTTTTTGCCAGACTCCTGGCTTTAACCAGTTGGATCTTGGAGATCGAACTTTCACGATATTCATCTTTTAGAAGTTTATTAGAATATTTTCTCGCAAGTTCAAATTCTCCCAGTAAAAGGTAGTTGAGTGCAATATAATATCTGGCATCAAATTTTAGGTTTCGCGGAACGGAAGATTTCTGCAAAGCCAAGAACACTTCATTAGACTGTTCATAATTCCCAGCTTCGTGTCTGGCTCTACCTTTTAAAAAGAAAGCATTATCATATTCATCTGACTTGGGGAATTTCTCGATTATTTGGTTTAGATAAAAATCTGCTTCTACATATTCTTTATCTTGAAGATGGTAATCTGCTATTTGTTGAAGTGCTTTTGGATGATGTTCTTTATATTCTTCTTGCTGTAGAAAATCCAGCAATAAATCATAGGCAAGTTCTTTTCTTCGGAATTTATAATTAGCTCTGGCTATGTAGATCTTGGCATCAGCTATAAATTCACTTTCAGGATAAAACTTGATCAAGTCTTCAAATTTTTCGATAGATTGAGTGTAATTCCTTCCAATGTAATATAAACTTCTAGCCAGCATAAAAAGGGCATCATCTGCATATTTTGTATCTTTATACTCAGTAAGAACAATGCCGCACTTTTTAATTGCTTTGTTATATTTTTGAATTGCAGAAGCCTGAGGTCGTCCATCATCTTTTAACTCTATTTCCTGAGCTTCTGCAAAATATTTCTCTGCATTAAAGAATGTGTTGTAATAAACACATCCTGTATAAAATACAATGAGACCAAGCAATAGAACTAGTATCTTTTTCAAATCGACCTTAATTTATTCTTATGTATTTCTTAACAATTTTAGGAAGCACATCAGAATCTACCAGTTTTGCCATGAAGTTGATGTCATCTGTGATCTGACGATCTCTTTCCAGGAAGGCAACATCTTTACGGATCTCTAAACGAACTGCTTCCAGGGCAGGTGAACTTTTAAATTGCCTGGTTTCAATTGCCTGCATTGAAGCCATAAGTTCGATTCCCAAAATCACAGCAACATTATCCACAATAGTCCTGGCTTTCATAGCTCCTATTGTACCCATGCTCACATGATCTTCCTGGTTTGCAGATGTTGGTATTGAATCTACAGAAGAAGGATGTGCCAGTACTTTATTCTCTGAAGCCAGAGCAGCAGTAGTAACCTGAGCGATCATGAAACCAGAATCAAGGCCTGGACGTGGAGCCAGGAAGGGATTTAATTCACGATTCAAGGCTGGATTCAAAATATGCTCCAAACGTCTATCTGCAATATTGCCGATTTCTGCAACTGTTATGCCCAGAAGATCACAGGCAAAAGCAATTGGCTCACCATGAAAATTCCCGCCAGATATTACTTTATCTTCCTCAGGAAAGATGAGAGGATTGTCTGTGGCTGAATTGATCTCTATTTCTATTATTTTTCTAATGTGGCTTAAAGAATCTCGAACAGACCCATGAACTTGTGGAGAACAACGCAAACTATAGGCGTCCTGAACATTCTTACAGAACAGATGAGAACTATTCAATTCACTATTATCCAGCAATCGATTTATATTATCAGCCGAAGATAACTGACCCGGATGCGGACGTAATTTATGTATCAAAGGATCAAAGGCTGACTTGGTTCCCAGAAGAGCATCTATGCTGGCTGCAGCAGATATATCTGCAACTTGGCAAATGTTTTCTGCTCTTAATAGATTGAGTGCCGCAACTGCAGTCATAACCTGTGTTCCATTATTCAGAGCTAAGCCCTCTTTAGCTTTTAATCTTACAGTCTTTATGCCAGCTCTCGACATTGCATCAGCTCCGGGTAGAATTTCACCTTTATATTCTGCTTTTCCTTTTCCCAAAAGAACTAAAGCGAGGTGGGAAAGAGGGGCCAGATCTCCGCTGGCTCCTACACTACCTTTTTCCGGAATGCAGGGATGAATATCTGCATTAAGCATATCTATTAGAGTTTGCAGAGTAGATAATCTTATGCCGGAGTGTCCTTTCGCCAGAACGTTTATTCTCAGCAGCATCACAGCTCTGGTTTCTGGAATTGATAGATTACTTCCTACACCAGTTGCATGACTAATGATCAGATTTTCCTGTAATTCTTCTATTTGATCAGGATGAATGCGAACTGTGCTGAATTTACCGAATCCAGTGGTCAATCCGTAAACAACTCTATTCTCTTGTGTTATTTTCTCTACATAATTTCGACAAATGTTAACCAGTTTAACTGAATCCTGGTGCAATTCTATCCGAGTATGGTTAAACGCAACATCTTTTAAATCTGATAATGTTAGATCATTTCCTGTTAAACTTACAGGCATTAATTCTCCTGATTAAGCGAAATAATTCGCTAATAAGTTTTCAATTCTCCGATTTCTGCTTCTACGGTGTGCAAAATGTCTCTATTTTTTACAGTTTCCATCATAGCATTATGATCATCAAACAGTGGACGATCAACTTCAAGATGCTCTACAACCTTACGAACAGCTTTATGAGCAGCTCGAGTTCCTTTACCAGGCGTATAATCTCTAAAATCAAGAGCTTGAGCAGCAGCAATAAATTCGATTCCTAAAATGCCGTAGGCATTATCCAGGATTTGTCGTGTTTTAAGGGCCGTGTTCATTCCCATACTTACAAAATCTTCCTGATCTGCAGCTGCTGGAATAGACTGGCAACTGGCTGGAGTGGATAGAATTCTCTGCTCAACGATCATCATATCGGCAGTGTACTGGCTTAACATATGGCCAGAGAACATTCCCGCACCTTTAGTTAGGAAAGCTGGCAGACCAACACTAAGAGCCGGATTCAGCAGGCGATTTAATCTTCTTTCGGAAATTACACAAACCATTGTTATACATGAACCCAGCATATCCATTGGAACAGCTACAGGAGAACCCTGGAAATTCGCTCCGGTAAGCACGATACCATCTTTCGGCAGGAAGATTGGATTATCACCAACTCCATTCAATTCGATTTCTACCTGGCTGCGAGCCCAGCGTAATTGATCACGGGCAGCACCCAAAACCTGCGGTGTGGATCGCATGCTGTAGGCATCCTGAACCTTTACTTTCATACCTTTAAGCAGGTCAGAATCTTCGATCATTTTTTTAATATTACTGGCAGAAGTGACTGCACCCTGGAAACCACGGAGTTTATGTAATCTTTCATCATAAGGTTTCAGGTTAGCCATTAACGCTTCCAAAGTCATAGCAGCTGCAATTTCTGCTTGTTTAAAGAATCTCTCTGTTTCATAAATGATGAGGGCGGACATGGCGGTGAGAAGATTACTGCCGTTGATAGCTGCTAAGCCATCACGAGCTTTTAATCCCGGGATCGGAATACCGGCTTTATCCATGGCAACTTTGCCCGGAAGTCTTTCGCCTTTATAAAAAGCTTCACCTTCACCCATCAATAATAATGCGATCTGACTCATAGGAGCCAGATCCCCGCTGGCACCAACACTACCTTTTTCACAAACTACAGGAGTAACGCCTTTGTTAAGCATGTCCACATAAGTTTGGGTAATAATCGGACGACATCCAGAATTACCGTTTGCATGAACATTGATCCTGCCCAGCATGGCAGCACGAATGTGTTCTATTGGAGCTGGTTTTCCAATACCGGCAGAATGATTATAGATCAGATATTTTTGAAATTGTTTGATTTGTTCATCATTTAGAACTACTTCAGAGAATTCACCAATTCCCGTATTTACACCATACATTATCTCACCTTCATCGATTTTCTGCTCGATAAAAGTTCTGCATCTGGCGATTCTGTCTATGGCTTCCGGATGTAATTCCACTACTTCATTTTTATGTGCAACATTATAAACATCTTCGATTTTCAGATCATTACCAGTAATAACAACAGCCATGCTAATTCCTCCTGAATTTATTTTTTTTAGAATTTATAATTTACTAATAACACCGGATTCATTTCAGTATCAAACTGAACATTCATCTTAACCTTATTTTGCTTTTTAGCGAAGATCAACGAATTAAGTGCACTCACCAGATGATTTGCAATTATACCGCCTGTAATGCCTTTAATGTAACCACTATATTGTACCATTCGTTTTCGGAATATTGCGTAATCATGTTTATTCTCTCTGCTATCCCATTCCCAATAAAACTCATCAGAATAAACATTTGCTCCAATGTATTCGTCTTGCTTAACAAGGTCATCGGGGAACATGGCTTTAGCAGTCTCCACAACTCCTGCATTAAATCCGCCCGTTTCATAACCGGAACTTAAATGTTTCCGAAGGTCATAAAGGTAATCTTCTGTCAATTCCAGTTCAGGATCGATATGAGCATATTTAATGGCATAATTTCGTGAAGCAGTATCTTTTAAATCACTTTCCTGCTGAAAATAAAAAACAGAAGACCAGAGAATAAGCTCAGATGCCAGAAATATATATCCTGTTTTATTATCCTGAGAAAGTTCACCCCAACCAGGGATCAAAGCAGATTTAAACATTTGTTTCCTGCCATTTGTTTGCTCTGCCTGTAAGCCGGCCACAAAAATCATAAGAACAAATAGAATGTATAATTTGAACGAGTTTCTACTAACAGACTTTTTAAAATTTATATTCATATCGAACCTTCAATTCTTTTTTGAAAATATCAGGATAAATACTGAATTTACTGATTGTTTGGCCTTGCTTGTTACAGCGTTTTGCAGATATTGCCGAATCGACAACGCTTATAAAGCGATTAAGAATGGCAGCGGCAAAAGCAAATTTCATATAGATCTCCATATCTTGTTTATCACGCCGTAATCCTCTAAATTTATACCAGTTTCTGTCATTTCCCCAATTCCAGGATTGATCTTCCGGAACAAGATATTTATCCAGATATTCTTCATATCCAACAGGGTCATTAGTATAGATGATAAAGTAATTTCTGGCATCACGTAATATATTTTCATTGTATCGTTCACTGCTGAAATAATTTTGAATAACCTGATAATAAGAATCTTCACTATCTTTGGGTACATCGGTTACACTATAGGCAAATTGTTTATAAGAATCCATCGCCCATTGACGTTCATTTTTCAAACGGAAATAGGAAAAGATGGTGGCAGCTTCTACTGCCAGAAAAACAGCAGCTTTATTGTAATTCTTCGTGTAGATTTCACCAGCACCGGGTAGAATGGCTGAAAATGCCATTGCTTTTCGAATTGATTTCTGTTGGGCTGAAAGAGAAAAAACAATCGAAAGCAATATCAATACAATTACGAATTTTCTCATTCTTAAAACCTTGTTTGTACGAAAAGAGCTGGTGAAAGATTGTTATTCACCATAATAGGAGCTAATTTAAACTCAACGTTGGATGTGGTTGTAATATAAGCTCTATTATATTTTCTGGTGATACTAACAGCATGCAATGCACTAGCTATATGATTGGCAACAATTCCAAAACTGAAATATCGACCGGAATCATATAACTTTTCGGCATCTTTTCGCATTTCAATATACTCTTGTCGATAGCTGCTGTATCTGCCGTTAGTGCTGTTATATACTTCTTCATTCCCAACGTAATGTGCTGATTCTTCATTCAAAGGTATTGAGCCCATTACTCTATCACCATCTATATCATCATCGTCCCAGATCCATTCAAAAGTCCAATCAATATCGGGATCAGGATTAGCTGCTGCATAAATATCAAACCAGTCTAACCAGCCATATACATATTTATCATATTTACCAATATCCTCATAAAAGTGTTGTGTATCAGAATCATCTAAAAGGAAATGTTCATCATAAAATCCGTTATCATTATGGATTGTGTTGCTTAACATTTTAATGTCATCTTCAGCTGCATGCTGATATTCTCTTCGATAGTGTAAATCGGCATAATCTTCATAATCAGATTCAGCGTTCTTACCTTCGTTGTTATAATAGATATATCCAGCCCAAAGACCGATCTCAATTATAGGGAAAATATAGGTGGCAAGATTGGATTTATCTGCATAAAACTGACCCGCACCTGGAAACAACGAAGATAATATCATTGCCTTTCTGGCAGATTTCTTACTATATTTTACATCAATTATATCATTTTTTATCTCTTGTGCTGCCAATGAAAATATAATGCAGAAGAGAAGAGTTAACAGGATTATTTTTTTATTCATAATGAAATCTCCTTAATTTACAACAGCGAAAGGTATTTTCTTTACCTTTCCATCAGTTTTTATAACAGCAAAATATACTCCGGAAGAAATTGATGAAGTATCCCAGCGAATATCCTGCTGAGATCCCAGATTCCATTCAATTGTATTTTTATGGAGCATGTTTCCGGCAATGTCATAGATCTTTAATGTGATGTCATTTCGGGCATCAATGATCTTGAATCTCACCTCACCTGTTTTAGCAGGATTTGGAAATGCATAAGCTTTAAGATGAGGAGTAATAGAAAGATCAGTATTTGCTGTTCCTGTATAAAGTGAATAGCGATTGTTTCTAAATCCATTCCAGATAATAGGATCATCATCAATGCTTTCAATATAAGATGAATACAAATGGGAATCATCATCAGCAAAAATATAGAAGAGTTTATCCTGATAATTATTCCAATAAAATTGATCTTCAGCTTCCTGCTTAGTCCAATAGAATGAATACTTCAAGATTTGTTCTGCCTGGAGGTTTACAGCAACATAGCCATTATTTTCCTGTAAGAGAGCCACGATTTCATCTGGAAAAGCAATGATTCGCGGATATGAATTTGGAACAATGGTTTTATTTTCGAGATAAGCAGGGAACCCATATTTCATAGTCCCATCCAATCCTATTGCAAAGACTCTATCTTCAGCACCAAAGATCAGTGAAATTCCAGCAAAATCTCCTAAAGCAAGTTGGCTTGGTGGAAGATCCGTATAGGGTGAAAGTCGGAAGATCTCTTCAGATTCACCATTCTGGATTTTAAAGATATCTCCAGTTTTGGTTTGCACAAAAGTAGCATTCCTACTT
>QMNP01000016.1 GCA_003647825.1 Candidatus Cloacimonadota bacterium | reverse complement strand
TGTGGAAAGAATACATTTTTGGGAGAAAGATGTGTATTGGTAATATCATTTCTGATCTCGAAAGCTGAGTTGATCTTCCTGAAAGCAGTTTTTTTGCCTTCATCTGCCGGACCATAAACATCATAATCCTTTAACAGGAATTCGATAAGACCATTTAAGGCTGTTTTCTTTATTTTAATCATAGCAAATCCAAAAATTGATTCTCGTTCACAATGCCCTCATTGGGAAAGAAATATTTTACGTTACCAAACAGGAGTTTGGTAGCGAGACAAAGTTGGGGCTTTGTAACGAGGTTAATTAAAAAATAAATGCAATTCTCGTATCCAAGCCACAGCTTGGATACGATTAAATGATTTTCGTTATCTATAAAATTCATCATTAACTCATAATAAAATCTTGTTTTTCGTTTTCGCAAAAACTGGCCATGGCAGGTTTTTCATTAATATCAGTTCCTGCTATATAATCGAAACGTTCTTTGATCTCTTTTTCCACTTTCTTGCTCATCACTCGCAGATCAAGATCAACCGGACAGGCAGAAACACAGGAACCGCAATCTACGCAACGACCGGCAATATGCAGATTCCTGATAAGATGAAAAATGATTGAATCGGTTACTTCGGGAGTTTTCCCGATCCATTGCGGATCATTTTGATCGACAAAGCATTCGGGACAATAGCAGGAAGGACAAACATTTCTGCAGGCATAACAGCGAATGCATTTTGAATATTCGTTTTTAATATATTCCCAGCGTTCTTCAGCCGATTTATTTTCAAAATCTTCTACATTTTTATAAGCATCGGGTACTGTAATTTTTTTTCTGGGAGTTCCAATAAAATGATCATATTCTGGAGCATCGGGATATTCGCAGGTATTACAGGCATCACAAAGGACATCTTTCAGTGGATGTGTTTCTTCAAAACTTCTGCCTTTTAAAATGATGTTTTCACCCTCAATGCTAAAATCCAGTACTTCTTCTCCTTCCGTGAGTTCGGAGATCTTCTTCCTTTCAAAAACACCCTGACAGGGAACTCCTATTAGCACAACGTCCTCGCGCTTGATCTGATTTTCCACAGCATAAAGTACTACGGAGCGTGAATCACATCCTTTTACAACAATACCGATCTTTTTATAAGCTTTGGTAAGACGTCTTTTATCCTTAGTAAGATAGGAAGTGAGATTATTTCGGCAGGATCCATTGAAGATCAAGTTATCTGCATCTTCTTCGGTTTCTACAAAAACAGGAGTTGCTGTAAATGGCAGTGAACCTTTTCCCCAACCGATCACCAGATCTACTTCTTTATCTTTCAATAATTCTTTTACTTTATCTCTGAGTTCTTTCATTTATTACACTGCCCCTTTTACTACATTATCCGCTACACTTTCTGTGCGTTTCACTAAGCGTTTGGCGGGGCCGATTGCTTTAATTTCGTTTGTTATTTTTGTAATAATGTCAGCAAAACGTTCACCTTCTCCTGCTGAAATCCAGGAAAACTGAACTCTTTCCGGTTCTATACCGATATATTCCAATAATGGTTTAATGGTGGCGTATTTTCTACGGGCTACAAAATTACCTGACAGGTAATGGCAATCGCCCGGATGTCAGCCACTTACCAAAATTCCGTCAAAACCGCTTTGCAGTGATTTCATGATGAATAATGGATCAACACGTCCCGAGCAGGGAATGCGAATTACCCGCACATTGGGTGGATACTGCATACGAGAAACGCCTGCCAAGTCTGCTCCGGCATAGGAACACCAGTTACATAAAATAGCCAAAATTTTTGGCTGCCATTCTTTCATTTTTTCCTCTTCATGCAGTTGGACTCGACTTGAGAACAACTTTTCGCAATCGCAATTCTTAAGTCACTATCTCGGGCAATTGCCGGATCATTGTAACTCAAGTCTTGCATATTATTCTTCACTGTTTATAACCTTGAAAAGGTTCCTTCCTTAAACTCTTCATGCTTAACACTTTCAAGGTTATCGAACATATTATTCACATCTAAAAGAACTAATCTTCAGCCCAGAAAGTCTCAAACGAAAGAATCTTTCTTAAGAGAGCTTTTCAGGGTTATCTACTTACCATTTCTATTTTTTATACATTTTTGTCTTTTTCCTTCAACAAAAATCAATTATTCTCCTAAAACATCCACCAAATCTAAAGCATCAAAAGCTGAAAAGAGCTGTTCATTGCTGAAACCTCGTAAATCAAGAGCAGCACATCTACAAGAAGCTACGCAAGCCCCACAACCTTTACAAAGAGCATCATTAACAACAGCTATTCCTTTTTCTTCATCTACTTCAATCGCACTGTAGGCACAGATCTGTTCGCAATATCCGCAACCTGTACATCGTTCATCACGAACTTCACAAATGGTACCTTCAGCCAGGATTGCTTTTTTGTTGAGGAAAGTAAGAGCGCGGCTGGCAGCTGCTTTAGCCTGGGTTATACTTTCATCAATATCTTTGGGAGAGTGGGCAAGTCCGGCAACAAATACACCTTCTGTAGCAAAATCTACCGGACGCAGTTTAACATGTGCTTCCAAATACATGCCATCTGAATTTAAGGGAACTTTCAGCATTCTTGCCAGATCAATATTATCTTTTCTGGCATCAACAGCAGTAGCCAGAACCAGCAGATCTGCTTTCACTTCTACTTCTTTATCCATTATCGGATCGAAGATCGTAACATTCACCTGACTATCCGGATCCCATTCATCAACCAGCGACACTTCCGGTTTTTTATTAAGATCATAATGCACGAACATCGTTCCAAGATCGCGTAATTCAGTATAATATTTTTCTCTGAAACCGTAAGTTCGAATATCACGATAAGCCACATAAGTATTCACGTTGGGGAATTTCTTCTTCAGGGTTATAGCATTCTTCACTGCTTTTGTGCAGCAGATGCGGCTGCAATACATTTTATCTGGCTCTCGAGAACCAACACATTGAATCATTACAACATTTTTCAGTTTTTGAGCTGGAAATTTATTTTCATGAAGCATTGCTTCAAATTCCACTTGAGTTATAATTCGAGAACTTTCTCCGTAAAGGTATTCTTGGGTTTTATGCTCTTCTGCGCCAGTTGCGATAATAACTGTCCCATGGTCTAAGGCCAGGTTTTCTTTGCCGTTGGTTACGGTTGTGTTAAAGTTACCTACATAACCATCGATCCTTTCTATCTTTGAGTTTTTATAAAGATGGATAAGTTTGTTATTGGAAACTGAATTAATTTTTTCTGTTAAAAGCATTTGAGGGTCTTTATCAAAGGCAAAATAGATATTCCTTAAGTTTCCACCTAATTCTGCTTCTCTTTCTACCAGATAAACTTCAAATCCTGCGGCTGCAATAGATTCTGCAGCTGTCATTCCAGCTAATCCGCCACCAATTACCAGAGCTTTGGGATTAATCTCGATGGGAAGTCTTTTAAGCGGTTTTAGATTTTTAGCTTTTGCAACTCCCATTTCCACCAGATCTCTGGATTTTGCGGTAGCCAGTTCCGGTTCATTCATATGAGCCCAGGAACATTGGTCACGAATATTGGCCATTTCAAAGAGATACGGATTCAACCCAGCTTCTGCAATCGTTTCGCGGAAAAGCGGCTCGTGGGTTCTCGGTGTACAGGCAGCTACAACAACCCGATTCAAACCATGCTCTTCGATGCGCTGCTTAATCGTATTCATACAATCCTGAGAGCAGGCATACATCAGATTTTCGGAGTGTTCAACATTGGAAAGCGTTCCCGCATATTCGGTAACGTTTTTTACATCTACAACACCGGCAATATTGATTCCGCAAGAGCAGATAAAAGTTCCTACTCTGGGACGATCACCGATCACATCTTTTTCTACTTTTTTATCTTTGCCGATCTCCTGCCTGTCCAATCGAAGATATTTTACGGCTTCTGCTACAGCACCCGAAGCAGTTGTTACAGATTCTGGAATATCACGGGGACTATTCATCGCTCCGCAAACATAAATCCCTTCACGACTGGTTTTGAGCGGAGTAAAATTATCAGATCGGCAGAAACCAAATTCATTGAGCTTTATATCAAGCTTATCAGCTAAGTTAACCATATTCTTCCTGGGTTGAAGCCCGATAGAAAGAACAACCATATCAAATTCGGCAAATTTAATATCACCATTTTCCATTACATGCCTTAGAGAAAGGCTGCCATTTTCCAATTCTCTGATTTCAGAGACTTTAGATTTGATGAAATCTACGCCATATTGACCTTTGGCTTTTTCATAATATTTATCAAAATCCTTACCAAAAGCACGAATATCCATATAGAAGATTGAGGATTCCAAACCTTTCATGTGCTCTTTGGCAATGATGGCTTCTTTGATGGCAAACATGCAGCAGGCTGATGAACAATAATTGTGATCTATACTCTCATCACGTGAACCTACGCATTGAATAAATGCAATGCTTTTTGGCTCTGCATGATCTGAAGCACGCACAACATGACCGCCAAGTGGACCGGATGCAGAAAGCATTCTTTCAAAATCTAACGATGTAACAACATTGGGATAACGTTTGTAGCCGAAATGACCAAACCCGATTGGATAGAAAGCATCGATACCGGAAGCCAAAATTACAGATCCTACTTTTAATTTGATTGCTTTATCTTTGTCTTCGTAATTGATCGCTCCGGCAGGACAAACCTTTTCACAAATCTTACATACACCTTTTGTAAGGTATAAGCATTTTTCTGGATCTATCGTATATTCTGAGGGAATACTCTGTAGGAAATAACGTGAGATTGCTCCTCGTTTTCGTAATCCCATATCAAATTCATCATCAATTTTTATCGGGCACTTTTCTTCGCAAAGACCGCAGGCCACACATTTCTCCGGATCAACGTATTTTGCATGTTCTACAATTTTGGCTGTGAAATCCCCGGGATTTCCAGTTACGGAAGCAACTGTTGATTTGATGTGAATTGTAATGTTTGGATGACGTGCACATTCACTCATTTTCGGAGCTAGAATACACATAGAGCAATCATTGGTTGGGAAGGTTTTATCCAACTGCGGCATTCTGCCGCCGATAGTTGGAGATTCTTCTACCAGATGTACATCCAATCCCATTTCGGCCAGATCAAGAGAAGCCTGAATACCAGCGATCCCTGCTCCCACAACCAGAACTGATCGACTTTTTAAACCCATAAATCTTCCTTAAATATTTTAATCATGCTAACGGTTTCCACTGAAACATATTCTCTACCCGACCTTCGCAATGATTTATTCATATTTTATTATTCCTAAATTTGAAAACTTTCTTAGCCACCCCTTAACAGAGGAAAAAATTCACGTTATAAGAATATGTGCTTCTTGGTCGGATTTTCACCCATTTTCAGAATCTTCTCTGTATATTCATTTCCTACCTTGGCAAATTTGTTTCCCTCCGAAGCAGAGATCCAGGTAAGACGTAAGCGATCATTTTCCAAACCAAGTGTATCAAAAATTTTCTTTACAATGGCGATACGGCGACGGGTGTGATAATTACCAACCTGGTAATGACAATCTCCCGGATGTCAGCCACCCACCAGAACACCGTCAGCTCCCCGCAGATATGTTTTTATCAGAAAGACAGGATCAACACGGCTGGAGCACATTACCTTGATCGGCAGGATCGCAGTAGGATATTGAGAACGATTAATTCCAGCCAGATCGGCACCGGTGTAAGAACACCATTTGCACAAAAAGCTGATGATTTTCGGTGTGTAATCTTTACTCATATTAAATTCCTCATTTTATTCATAAAGCATAAACAGCAAAATCCAAATAACAAATAAATCCCAAATTACAATTCCGAAATTCCAAACGGTAGTTTCTCAAATTCTGCGAATTTCGTACTAGAAACGAGAAAAAACATTGATCCAAAACTAGTTGTTTCGAATTTGAAATTTGGTGCTTAAGTTTTGGAATTTCACCTTATTCTCCCAACTCAGGAAATTCTTCTTCTTTATAGATCATCACAGGAATATCTTCATCAAGTTTTCTTCCTGGTACATAATCAAACATTCCGGCAGTTTCTTCTCCGGTTTTTTCGAACACAGCAGCAACAGGAATTAAGGCAGGACAAACATCGGAACACATACCGCATCCCACACACGAGAAACTCATATGAGAAAGTCTTCCTAGATGGAAGAATAAAGTATCGGGCGGTAAGCGAAGTGCACCTTTTTCTGCCAATTCCTTTTCCAGGATCGGAGTATTATAATCGTAATTGAATGATTCGAAATCGCAAAGAGTGCAATAGCAGATCGGGCAGACAGCGTTACAACCATGACAACCTATGCATCTGCCAAAAATATTGATCAAGCCGTCTAAACCTGTTTTGGATGTATCGACTGATGCATATAACTCAGCTTTTTCTACTGCCCTTTTCTTAAGAAGATCATTCAGAATTGCTGGATCAAACTTATCTTTTTCAAAATTAAATTCGGAATCTTCCAACAAATTTTTTGCCTTCTCTGAGTTCAGATAGATTTTACCGTTCTCTTCTCCGACTAATGAAACATAGATATCTGAATCAAATGGTTCAATATATTCACAGGCTTTGCAGGTAGGTCTGATATCATCGGATATTTCAGAATTTTTTACTGCTTTCCAATATCCATCAAGTTTGTTTTTCACTTTGTCTTCGGCATTATCCTTCAGTTTAAAAACACCACCACAACTAAATGTGATGAACAGGAAATTATCCATCTGTCCCTGTTCTCTTTTTGCCAATTCCACAAAAGCGCGATACTCGCATGGTCGAATAACAGCTGCTACAGGTTTTTTCATGGGAGTAAAACGTCCCAACAACTGGCCAGCATTCGCAGGCATCAAAGGATGTAATGGTGCAATTTCAGTTAATTTCTCAATATCTGTAATTAAACCGTAATCTACAGAGCCACCCTCATTTATCTTACGCAGAGAAAATACAGCGCTCACTTTTCCAGATTTCAATAAATTTTTCAGAAGGTCATGCAAAGTTTGTTCAATAGAATTACTCATTACTTTCCTCCTGAGCTTCAGCACTTTTCACCAGTTCTCCCAGCTCTCCCAGTTCATTCAGTTTATATTCTTTCATGGGAAGTGCATCACCTGCACTGGCTCCAGCAGAATATTCAAAAGCCTTTTGCGTTTGACTGGCAACATAACTGAAGATCTTAGCAACTGGAATATTGACAGGGCAGGCATCAGAACAAAGTCCGCAGCTTACGCAGGAAAGACTCATGTGGGCCATACGTCCAGTATGGAACATGATACGATCCAGCGGTAATGAAGCTGCCCCTCTTTCTTCGGCTCTCATCATGACCACATCGGAATTTGGTTTAGCGACGGAAGAATCGAAATAACACTGACGGCAGTAGCAGATCGGGCACGAACTACTGCAATTGTGACAGCCAATACAGTTGGAAAAAGTTTCAACAAGATTATCATAACCTTCTGCCATATCTTTTACAATTTTAAATGTGTCTGTCTTATTTTTTACTTTGATCTTTGTTATTTCATCGATATGTTTTTGCCATTTTTTCAAATCGGCATCAGCTTTCCAATCCAGATCTGTTAAAAGTTTTTCACCTTTTTCGCTATTGGAAATCAGAAGTATATCTTTATCGCTAAAAGCGAAATGCAGATCGCTGGCAGAAAGTGAGAATTTATCGCAGATCTTGCAAACCGGTTTAACATCTTTGGATTTGAAATTTTTATCTGTTAAGAGTTTACCAAATTTTTCATCTCCACCTTCCGGATCAGCAATGTAATCCTGCATGGGAAGAGCACCAACGCAATCGTAAGTAAACAAAGTCACATCATCCAGATGCACTTGATTCAACTTGGTTAATTCGATTGTGGCTCGAATTTCACAGGGTTTCATCAGGGCAGCAATTTTAAATTTTCCTTTGCCTTTGCGAGTGTATCTTTTCAGAGCTGTGGCAGCATTCACCGGCATGATCGGAGCAAGCGGCTGAGCATCTTTCAGGACGGCTGCATCTTTGATCATGATCCAGGCAAAAGAATCACCAGATGGAACTTTCATCGGCAGCATTACAGCATCAAAAAGTTTTTTTTCAACTGCATCCTGAAAGAACTGAAGAATCGAAGCTTGAATATCATCTCCGTTTTTTAATAATGTACCTTTTCGTATGTTATCAGTCATTAATAAAATCTCCTATATATTGAAATCGATTCTCGATTTCTTAAAATTACAAATATCGAAAGACAAAACACAAATAAATCCCAAATTAAAAATTCGAAAAATCAAACAAGAATCTGACATGTTACAAGAATTTATCATTTTGATTTCTCCAAAATAGCTGAAAGTATCTTTTTCAATTCTGTTGCTTCCTGGATCAATTCTAAAGCAGTGTTTGAATTTTCAAGGTCATTCGTTTCGTTTATCAATCTAAGCCAGTATCCGCTTTCTTTTGCTTCTTTTCTACTTATTTTTATTTTCATCATAAAATCTTTTTTGCTTAATGCTTCATTTGCTTCTCTGTAATTCGCTCCCACAGATCCTGAAGATCTAATTACTTGTTTTGAGTCTTCATTATTTGCTATAGATTTTGGTAATGTTTTAATAAAAAGTCTAACGTTCTTTGCGAAGATAAAAGTTCTATCCCCCAAATCGTATACTTTTTTTGTATTTTTAACATTATCCATTTTTTTTCCTTAAATCCACACTTTAAATCCTAATGCATCGAATTTGATATTTCGAACCTTGTAATTTATTTGGTATTTGAATGTTGTCATTTGAACTTTTACCTCAGTGCTTCTTTAACTTCTTGATAAAGTTGTGGATTAGTGAAATGTCTGGTTCGGATTGAGCCAGAGGGACAACTTCCAACACAGTTTCCACAACCACGACAAATTGCTTCGTTCACTACAGATATGCCTTTATCTTCATCAAAATAGATCGCACCAAATCCGCAGACATCAAGGCAGGTTTTGCATCCGGTGCAGTATGCTTCCAAAATCTCTGAAACCTTAACTTCCGGAATTATCTTCTGTCCGGGAATTAATTGAGTAAAAATCTTTCCAGCAGCAGCTTGAGCCTGCAGCATTGACTCTGAAATCCCAGTTGGTCCATGTGCTCCACCAACTACAAAAACACCATCCGTATTTGTAGAAATTGGATTAATCTTAAGATGTGCTTCCTGATAGAAACCCATCTCATCCAACTCTACTTTCAACTCTTCAGCCAGGTATTTGGTTTCTTTAGCTGGGATCATAGCGGTACCCAAGATGATCATATCAACATCTAATTTCTGTTTTGCATCGGAAATATCTGTTAATTCAATCGAAGTGCCAGTTACATTCACATCCTTTATACGAATGAACTCAACATCTTTATCTTTTACTTGTTCAAAGAAGGCTTCATCCTGTTTATTTGGAAGGCACAAATGTTTGAATAGTTCTACAACCTCTATTTTGGATGATTGCTCTTTGAGCATTTTAGAAATCTTAAGAAGATAACTGCAGCAGGTTTGGGAACAATATCCCACTTCCGATCGGCCAACACAATGAATAACAGCAACTTTTTGTGGTTCTTTGCCATTTTTCATTACTATCTTGCCATTTTTAGAAATCATCTCTTCGATTTCTAATGCATTATAAACTTCATCTTCTTCGCTAATTTCATATTTATCTAACGTAGTTGCATCTAAAAGTTCATATCCCGTAGCTACTATAACAGCTCCGGCCAGGAGTTCAGTTGTGTTTTCAGGATCTTTCACATCTTTGATCACTATCTCAAAATTCCCCAAAAAACCTACAATTGATGCTAACTCTGTATTTGTGAAAACTTTAATGTATTTATTGCTTTTTATATTAGATAATTTCTGGTGAAGAATATTCAGGTTCACACCTTGACGCGGTAAAAGCTGATTTAATTTAGCTGATTTCCCGCCAAGTTCATCCGTTTTTTCAATCAAATAAATCAACCTGTCTCTGGAAGCTAATTTCAGAGCTGCCTCCATTCCGGCAATTCCTCCACCAATGATCAAAACATCAGGATTACTATCCAATTGCTTTTCTTCTAATGGCTGCTGATATAGAACTCTGTCCATTCCTGCATGGATAATACGGATCGCTTTCTCAGTCGCTTCTTCTTTATCAGGAATTATCCAGGCACATTGTTCACGAATATTCACGATCTGATACATATATGGATTCAGTTCTGTTTTCTTGCAAACATTAATGAAGGTTGTATCATGATCGCGAGGTGAACAGGCAGCGCAAACAAGATGAGTGAGATTGTTTTCATTAATTTCGTTTTCCAGAAATTTTTTACCTTCCACAGAACAGAGCAGTTTGTGATTTCTTACAACCAGTTCCACATCTTTGAAATCTTCCAGGTTGGAAATCTCTTCCATAATTTTATCAATATCAACTTTAGAAGCAATATTAGGGCCGCATTCACAAACATAAATTCCAATTTTATCACTCATAATATTTCCTTAACTATTCAGAAGTGACATGATCTCTGCCACTGCTGCTTCCGATTGAATAATCGAGCTTTGAATATCTTTTGGTCCTTCTGCGCAACCGGCAACAAATACTCCGGATTTTGATGTAACGACAGTTCCGATATTAAATGGTTGAGCTTCCACAAACCCAAATTTGTCATGATTAATTCCCAAAACTTTTCCCAGTTCATCACTACCTATAGCAGGTTTCAAAGCATTTGCCAGGATTACCATATCCACATCTAAAAAAGCACTTTTTTCTTTAGAATCGAGATATTCAATTTTCAGCTTTCCATTCTTTTCAGTGATCTTCATTTTATCTCGATCCGACTGATAAATAAACTGGGAAGAATGTGCTTTCACATCTTCATAGAATTTCTGGTAGGTTTTATCGGGAAGGCAGATATCTGAATATATGTTATAAATTTTGGCATCCTTAAGTTTATGGCGCAAAAAATGAGCATGTTTGGAAGATGCCATGCAACATACGCTGGAACAATAATGAGATTCCGATCTTCCCACGCAATGAATAATGGCAACAGATGATGGAACAGTTTTTCCATCTCGCATCACCAGATTTCCCTCCGTGGGTCCATTGGCTGCAAATAGTCTTTCAAATTCCATAGCGGTATAAACGCCGGGATATTTTCCATAACCTAGATCAGTTAATATACTTATATCCATCATATCGTAGCCAGTTGCTATCAGAATTGCGCCAACATCTATATCAAGCTGTTCATCTTCACCAACCAGATTTATAGCACCGAACATACAGGCTTCTACACATTTATTGCATTCCTTATCTGTTCCGTTCAAGTGCAGGCATTTGTCAGCATCAATTACAGGAACATTGGGAAGTGCTCCTGCACAGGGAACATAAATCGCTTTCATGTTGATCAGATTTTCTTCCCATTCATTGATCTGTTCCACCGGGCAAACGGGATAGCACATACCACAGCCGAGACAAGCTACAAGATCCACATATCCAGCTTTCTTATTGATCTTCACGCTGAAATCTCCCGCATCTCCAGAAACTGCTGTAACCTGACTGGAAGTAAGAACCGTTATGTTTCCATCCTGTAAGATCTCCTGCTGGATCGGTGCAACCAGACAGGTTGAACAATCCATGTTAGGATATGTTTCTTCGTTTTTAATAGTTTTCCCGCCAATAAGAGAAAGCTTCTCGACTAACGTTACTTTCTTCCCAGCTTTGGAAAGCATAAGGCTGGCTTCCATTCCGGCTACACCAGAGCCTATGATTAAGACATTCTCAGAATGTTCCATTTATTATTCCTTATTAAAATGAATTTGCATATTCATTCTCTATTAGATTTATCCGGTTTTCTAGCTAAAGGTTTCTCATCGATTATATTATATGCGGGTATTTTGTTTTATTGGATTTGGACCTAACTTAGCTATTTTGTCAGAAAATTCATTTACGACTTCAATATATCTTTTACCTTCTGAAGCCGAAATCCAGGATAATTGAATTCGCTCGGGATCTATTTTCAGTGTTTCAAAAACTTTTTTTAATAATGCGAATCTGCGGCGAGTATAATAATTACCAACCTGGTAATGACAATCGCCAGGATGTCAGCCGGCTACCAGTATTCCGTCAGCTCCACTAAAATATGTATTTAATAATAAATTTTGATCTATACGGCTTGAGCACATGACTCTAACAACATTCAAAGAAGGACTTATTTCTTTTCTAGATGCACCCGCCAGATCAGCTGCTGCGTACGTACACCAATTACATAAGAAACCTACGATTTTCGGTTTATAATCTTCCATCTATCCTCTATTAATCTTATTTAATAAAAGTAATGGGAGCGTTAAAATGAACGCTCCCGTAAAAACTAAAACTGGATTTGTGCTGAATGTGTTCCTGTTCCATCGTCCATGCAGAACAGAAGTGTTTTGCCTGTTCTATCACACCAGGCTTTCATATCAGTAGGAAAAGAAGGACAATCTGCCTTAACTTCCAGAATATCACCAGCTTCCATTTGTGGAATGAAAGCAACTACTTTCAAAATCGGTTGCGGACATTTAAGTCCAATGCAATCTAATTCTTTTACTGCCATAAGTTCCTCCTATATTATTTTGTTAAAATGAAAACGTTAAATCTGAACCTTGTGCTACTGCTACAAAAGTGGTAGCTCCAACTACTTCGCATCCTTCTATCAAATCTTTTTCCTCGATGCCATGTACTCCAAAACCAAGTTCACAGATGAGAATGCGACAACCAAGCATTTTCAGTCCTTCCATCATTTCCGGAAGATCAGGCAAGTTAACACCTTTTTCATTAAGTACTTCCATCTGTCCTTTAACAAAAGCTGGTAAACCACTTGGTAAGATAAATAAAATTACTTCATCACCACTGGCAGCAGCAGATACTCCAATAGTTACAGCTGGATAAATGTTTTTTACATCTGAACCATTAATAGTAATTGATACTTTTCCCATAATTAATCCTCCTTTACAGTTTGGACTTTAAACAGGGTCTATATTTTCATGTCAAGCAAAATGTTTCACGCAGATTTGATATATTTTACGCTATTAATTATACATTTTCATATACTTATTTTGCGTTAAAATAATTTATTATTTTCTATCTTATTAGAATATGACAAGTTACAATCAACATTGTTTTCACTAATATTTTGAATAGCATTTCTTAAACAATAAGATACCGATAATTTGGCGTATTAAAAATATTAATTGAGCTGCGTTAATTATATTTCGAACATTAAAAATGGGGAAGAATTCTCCTCCCCATTAATGATTATCTTTATGTTATTTCAGCAGCAGCATACGTTTAGTTTTTGTATAGCTGTCTGTTTGCAGTTTGTAGAAATAAACACCAGATGTTTTACCTGCTGCATTCCAGATGTGCTCATGACTGCCTGCTGTATATTGTCTGCTTTCAACTATCTGACCTTTTACATTAAAGATAGATAGTTTTGCATTTTCACCTTCTTTCACATTGAAGCTGATCGTGGTAACCGGATTGAACGGATTCGGATAGTTGCTGTTC
>QMNP01000015.1 GCA_003647825.1 Candidatus Cloacimonadota bacterium | reverse complement strand
TAGATGAAATTCCAATGGTAAAAGGCTTGGTATCTCTTTCGAATAGCGGAGAGCAGCTTGCTTTATTTGATAATTGTCATAATCTAATCGAAAGTTTTTTCTTTTCACCGGAATGGAATGATGCAATTCCGGGAACTTCGATCGAAAGGATAAATTCAAATCTTCCAGCCACAGAAAATAATTGGGGACCTTCTGTTGAGATGTGTACTCCCGGAACTGAGAACAGTATTTTCGTGGAAGTTCTACCTTCCAATATGAAGTTATCGGTTGATCCGAATCCATTTTCACCCTATCGCAATGAATATACGATTTTCAGTTTCAAATTACCGCAGGTGATAAGCAGGGTTACTTTAAGGATTTTTGATTTAAAGGGAAGAATGCTCAGGAAACTTGTGAATCAGCAATTACAGGCTTCTACGGGAAACATAGTTTGGGATGGTAAGGGAGATAATGGTAAGAAGCTTCCGGTTGGTGTGTATGTTGTTTTGATGGAAGCGACCAGTTATGAAACAGAGAAAGTTTATAATAAGAAGATCACGGTTGTGATCGGAAAATAATATAAAATACTGAAGAATGTCTTTGGTAGTAATCTTTCAAAAATTTCTATCGAAGCAATTTTGATTGTACAAGGTGAGATTTTCTCATTTTCAAACAGAGTTTAGGAACGAGAGAAATAATATAATGTGAATCTTTATCTTTCTGAGGATTTCATCCAAAGGTAAGCGATGAAAAGTAAATAACAGCAGGAAATCTTCGTAGGTTAAAAGTCCGGCATTTGCCGGATCAGAAGGGCTAAACAAATAGGGAGTAATCCATGTACGGAAAAACAATATCTTACGCAATTCAGGGCATCGATGCTCAGCAGATCACTGTGGAAGCAGACGTAAAAGGAGGTCTTTACACTTTTAGTATTGTCGGTCTTCCTTCCAACTCAGTTAAAGAAAGTCGTGATCGAGTTTCAGCAGCTATCAAAAACTCCGGATTTCGATTTGCCAATCACCGCTATACAGTAAATCTGGCTCCGGCAGATATAAAAAAAGATGGAGTTGCACTGGATGTGCCTACCGCTCTTGCTTTGCTTGCGGCAATGCATCAAATCCAAACAACAAAATTAGAAAAATATGCATTTATTGGTGAGCTGTCTTTAGATGGAAACCTGCGTCCTGTCCGCGGTGTTCTGCCAGTTGCAGTTGCCTGCTGGAAGGACGGAGTTGACGGTCTGATTCTACCTTATGAAAACGCTAAAGAGGCGGCAATAATCGAAGAATTGAATGTGTATCCTGCTTCATCATTGAATGAAGTAGTTAACTTTTTGGAAGATAAAATTGAGATAGAACCACTTAAAGTAAATAAGAAAGATATCTTTGAACATCTGGATGACAGTCCGGTAGATATGTTTGACGTAAAAGGGCAGTTTCATGTGAAACGTGCACTGGAAGTGGCTGCAGCAGGCGGGCACAATGTTTTGATGCTGGGACCTCCCGGCTCCGGTAAAACAATGCTGGCTCGCAGAATTCCTACAATCCTTCCCAGCCTGACTTTAGAAGAATCCCTTGAAACTACAAAAATCCACTCTGTAGCCGGACTTACCGGCAGTAAAATCGGAGTAATTACCAGTCGTCCTTTCCGTTCTCCGCATCACACAATTAGCGATGTAGCCTTAATTGGTGGAGGTAGTTATCCAAAACCGGGAGAAGTCTCTCTTTCTCATAATGGAGTTCTGTTTCTGGATGAACTACCCGAGTTTAAGAAATCTGTTTTAGAAGTTTTACGTCAACCACTGGAAGATGAGATCGTAACAATTTCCAGGGCAACACAAAGCCTGGAATTTCCGGCAAAATTCATGCTGGTTGCTTCTATGAATCCCTGTCCCTGCGGCTATTTTGGCAGCAATGTTCAAGGTCATACCTGTAATTGTGCAATAGCTGCAATCCAACGTTATCGCAGCCGCATCAGCGGCCCGCTTTTAGATCGAATTGATATTCATATTGAAGTTCCAGCTGTAAAATATGATGAACTGAGTGGAATTCCTACCGGAGAGAAATCCAGAGATATTAGAAAAAGGATTAATAATTCTCGTGACCTTCAGCTTCAACGCTTTTCAGAAGAAAAGATCTTCAGCAATTCCCAGATGAATCCCAAACAAATACGGAAGTATTGCCAGTTGGAATCCGACAGCAAGGATATATTAAAGCAGGCAATGGATAAAATGGGACTTTCTGCCCGAGCTTACGATAGAATTCTTAAAGTAAGCCGCACGATAGCTGATCTGGATGGAAGTGACTCGATAAAAGTACAGCACATCAGTGAAGCTGTGCAATATCGCAGTTTAGACAGAAAGTTTTGGGAGTGAAACAATAGCTATAAGAGATCAGGAGAATCCAGCTTAAAACAACAAAAAACCTTCCAGAATATTAGTCCCAGAAGGTTAATTTATTTTTTTGTGTCTTTGTATCTATTTTTCTTTGCGTCTTTCTTTAATCTTCTATTACTTCCACATTGGCACGCGGAAGAGTAATCTTTTCACCGTTCTCCAATTCTGCTTCCAATATACGAACCATAGTTTCAGATTCAACGCTGGTGAGTGTTTCCGGCAGGCCGGTTACTTTTCCGATCAAACCAAAATTTGGCTGACGGATAACACGAATAGTTGTTCCGATAAGAAGTTCCGACATTTTTGCTTCTTCCACTACCAGTTCTTTTTCATCAAATTCGATTGGGATGATAATTTCAGGTCGCATTACACCGGCACGAATTTGTGTGAAACCATGAATCGAAGCAATTTGACCATCAAATTGTTTCATCAAATTGAATGTTTTCTGAGCCATTTTGATCTTTCCAAAACCTTCTGTCACAACAATGGTAAGCCCGATTTCTTCATGTCCTGTAATAGCTACGCCAATATTGTATCCCAGCAGTTTTTTCAGATCCTGATCATCAATACCACCAGAGATAATACCAGCTACTCCAACTTGTTGGGCTTTATGGATAGCGGCCAATGGAACCATTGCACCACAAACGATTACTTTATCTTTACAGCTATCATCTATATTTTTAAGATCAACAATTTCTTCGTTGGAATCAACAATAACCTTGATCTCACCGTTGGTTTCTCCGCCCAGTCCAAAGATTCCCTGAACATAGGCAGATTTGTTCTCGATGATAACACCTTCATCTTTTACCACTTCGACTACGATACCGTCAATAAAAGCTTTTACTTGTACTGGAATTTTCGGTTCACGTAATAAAAGTTGTCCTGTAAGATTGGATATACTTTCTATTTCACCTTCGATTGGAGACTTAACGATGTTCTTGAACATGCCAAAAAATCCTTTTGTCTCAGCCATCATCATGCCTTTCTTTAAGATATCACCTTCTTTTACTTTGATGTAGTCCTTCATAAATTTTGGATCTACACCCAGCTTATTTGCCAGATTGAAGGGAATTACTTTTCCGGGAAGAAGAGTTTCTGCAACAAAATCATCAGCTTTAACCTTATCTCCCTTTTTCACCAGAACCTTACCTTTCAGCGGCAGGATTCTTTCTTTTCTTAAAACTATACTATCGGTAACTGTTAAACCGGGTGAATATGCTTGAGCCATTGTTTCCTCCTACTTTAAGATTTGTTCTGGATATGCTTTCAGTTCATTCATCCATTTTTTCAACAGACGAACTCGTTCTGAAGTTTCAACGGGCAGATCAAACGGTTGACGTCCACGAGTATCAAGAAGAATTCCTACAACACCACCGTGCAATTCGGTTTCGATTTCCTGTCCATTTCCAGCACCAATATCCAAACTTCTAGCTGGTTTCAAAGTAGCTTTGGCAGATTCACCAACTCCACAAGGAAGTAATCTTAATTCACCAAATTTGATATCTTCCTGGAAGGTTTCTCCATTAGGAAGTGTAATTTTAACAGAAAGAGCAACTTTATCTGCTTTGATCTTTCCAACTGGAGCAACACAGGTTCCCAAATAGATCAGACAGTCTTTTTCAAAAACTTCCGTGGCAGCCTGTTCACTGATTTCTGCCAGCACACCGAGTTGAGGCATCATGAAGATACTATCCACAGCCAGCCTGGTTATTCCTTCCGGCAGGAAAGCATCAACCAGCATCATAACAGATTGATTACGGCGCGGAGCATGAGAAAGCACTCCACCTGAACCAACCAGCAGATCCAGACTCATCATATTCACAATAGATGCGCCAGAAGTTGATTGAGAAAAGGCTTCGGAAATTTCACGTTGTCTTTGTCCGCCTTTCAATGATACAGCAAATTCTTTGTGCTGGATGAAAGCATATTTAAGTGCTTCTTTGGCAATTGCCTGTTCCAGTACGAGTTCTTCAAGTTTTTGTGGAATAGTGGTTGGACGAATCATTTTATTTTTGATCATATTACGCAATTCAGATTCATCTATATCGAAAGGAACCCAGCGCAGAATTCCATCAATACCGGCTGTTGCCAGCACATTGGAAATACTGTAGCTCAAACCCAGGTTTGCACTAACAGTACGGTTGAATACTTTCTCTTCAGTGAAAACGGAAAAAACATCAGTTGTAGCACCGCCAATATCTACACCCAAAACTTCAATGTTATTTACTTTGGCGATAGTCTGCATTATATTTCCCACCGCAGCCGGTGTCGGCATGATGGGAATATCGGTAAGTTTACCGTCAATAGGTCCTTTTGTCCAGGTCATTAATTTGCCATAACCGGGAGCTTGAGCCATAACGTGTTCCATAAAAAGATCATGGATTTTATCACGAGCCGGACCCAGGTTTTCTCGTTCCAAAGTAGGACGAAGATTTTCAGTAATAATAAGATCTGTTTTTTTATCCAAAGTATCTTTAATTATATCACGAGCTTTGGTGTTTCCAGCATATATTACAGGTAATTTGTAGCTGGAGCCAAGTCGAGGTTTGGGATCTGCAGCACCAACAAGTTCTGCCATTTCGGCAACGTGTTTGGTGGTTCCACCGTCCACACCACCAGCCATCAAGATCATATCCGGTCTCAAATGTCTGATCCTTTCAATTTTTTCATGATTTGCTCGTTTATCATTGCTGGCGATCAAATCCATCACGATAGCTCCGGCGCCCAGAGCGGCACGTTCTGCACTCTCACCAGTCATTCTGGCAACCACACCGGTAACCATCATTTGCAGGCCACCACCTGCGCTACTGGTAGAAACGTAAGCATCAACCCCTTCATTTTCTTTGTCAGAAAGCCAAATCTTACTATCTTTGGTAAAACTGATGCTTTCATCATTGTATTTAAGACGGGCTAATTCTTCCAATTCCGTAACTGCGTTAATTACTCCACGAGTCACATCATTGAGTGGTTTCTCTACTGTTGTGGGAGCTTCACCACGCACAGTTTGACGATATTCACCATCAATATACTCAATCAGAATCGATTTTGTAGTTGTACTGCCACAATCGGTTGCAATGATTCGTCTCAGCTTTTGAGTATCTCCCATACTTTCCTCCGTTATTTTTTCTTGAATATTTTATTTAAAAAGTTTTTGAATTTGTTCATACGACGTTTTCTGAGCAGTTGTTTCTGCTTTCTCTCTTCACGATGATATTCCACATCAAGTTCATCTATTCTTGTAAGAAGCAGTTTTACATTGTCTTCATTTTCCAGAAGGAGGGCAAATTCCTGATACTCTCTTGGATTGAAAATAAGTTCTGCAAAAGGAGCCAGGAAATATAAAATTTGGCTACCCAAACGAGCCAAAGGGCGTAATGATTCAATAGTCATAATAGCAGGTGCAGCCATTTTGCGCTTAACTAAAAAAGAGGCAATTTTCTCAATTAATTCTACTGCTCTCTCATGGCTAATTTCAACTATCATTCTACCAATATTCTCCTAATAACTACTATATATCACTTAATCTTAGCAAAAAATCTTGATACCCTCTTCACTGTCAAGTCATTGATTAGGCTCGAGCAATTGTAAGAACAAACACATTTCTTGCTTCATTGTCTTTTAATGTTTTTGAGATCGAATTTACTGTAGCTCCGGTAGTGAAAACATCATCAACTATTAAGATATTCTTATTCTTAACATCATATTTCGAATTCAATGTGAAAGCTCCGGAAACATTGCTGTGTCTATCTTTTCTACCTAATTTTGTTTGAGTTTGGGTGAATCTGTTACGTAAGATCAATTTGGGTATATGTTCCCAGTCCATTCGTTCAGAAATTTCTCGTGTCAATAATTCTGCCTGATTAAATCCTCTTTCTCTCTTTCTTACTTTATGTAATGGAACTGGTGCAATTATATCGATTTTGCTAAATGGCTTATGATTTTGCAGATAATCAGAAGCATACTTTCCAAGAAATTTTGCTACTTTTTTCATTTCATCATATTTTAAATTATGGATCAAAATCTGTAGATTCTTACCAAAATGAAAAACGGAACGAGCTTTGTCGAAAGTGAAATCATTTTTTTTGCAAAACCTGCAATCGTATTCCTGATTATCTGCTCCACATTTTGGACAGATATTCTGTATTCTAACGAGATTTGATTCACATAAATTGCATATAATTCCATTTTCAATTCTGCTATTACAACAAAAACATGATCTTGGAAATAGTAAATCTTTGAATTGATTCCAAAGATTAATTATCTTCTTCTTCATTTGAATCTTCTTTTTCTTTTTTTGTTTTTACTGCAAATCCAAGTTGAACAAGATATGCCTGATCTGGTTCCCAGGTCATCAAAGCCCAGGATAAAAGTGAACGAAGTTTTTTTGAATCTTCTTTAAATAATTCCATTTGTCGGGAACTTGAACCTTTCGGTTTTTCCATTTTTAATAGAGCAATTTTCTCGGCGATATTTTGAGATTCAAAAAATAATTTTTCTAATTTTGAGACAAAATTTTGCGGTATTTGAATTGATTCATTATTCTCAATACTTCGCTGAAAAGCCTTTAAAAATTTTTCGACTTTCTTAATTTTTTCCTGTCTGCTTCTCGGAAACTGATCAAGCACACCAAATTGACGTAATACTGTTTTATCATCTGGAATTGTACTTCTCAAAAGTCGTTTTAGTTTAAGGTAATATTTAAATGTTTTCTCATCAGCATCACGCAGATCACGATAGATATTTTCTGTTTGATTCTTTTTACTTTGGGAAATTAATAAAGAATTTTGCCATTTATCATTTGCATTCAAACCCCACTCTACAAGTGTTCTGGGAATTGCCAGAGGAGCAGCCCAATATTCAATATAATTTTTTAAGATTTCTAATCTAGAAGTTCTTAATTCATAACTATCATTAGTAAAATAATTATCCTTAAAAATTGCCATATATCCTCCAGTTTACACTAACTTTATCTTGTTAAGCTCTGATCACGATCTTGAGCTACAAACACTTACCTTTTTTAAAGATGGATTTGGGTAAGTCAAGAAATAAATATAATAGAGTCAAGAATGTCATAGTGTAAAATATATAATAATAATATATTAAGCCTATTACCGGTCAACAATATAAGTAGATATATTGATATTATAAATTAATTTATTTATGCTTATCAGAAATTATTATGTGCCGGACGATTCCGTAAAATATGTAGATAACAATCCAGAGAGCAAATACTATATAATGATAACGAAATGCAGCGACTAAACTGATAACTGCCAGAGAAATAAAGAACTTCGTTTCCCGGGAAAACTTCTTTCCTTTATCAATTGAAAGGTATTCGATTTTACTTATCATAAGTACAGAAGAAATGAAAGTGATCACAAGTAGTAGTTCCATTGACTTAATATTTCCCCAAAGGTAAATATTAAATAAAATGAACGAAGAAATTAAACCAGCAGCAGCAGGAATTGGTAAGCCGATAAATGGATGTTTTATTTTAGAATCTGTAGTTTCCAATGTGAATCTTACCAGGCGATATCCGCCAGAAAAAACATAAAAAAGAGAGACAACAGCTCCGAGAATATTAAAATTATTAAGACCTATTTTATAAGATAAAAAACCCGGCACAACTCCAAAAGCAACGAAGTCTGAAAGAGTGTCAAAAAGAGCTCCAAATTTTGTTTGGGCATTCAACATTCTTGCAAGTTTTCCATCCAGAAAATCACAGATCATGGAAAAACCGATAAGCCAGGCTGCATTGGAAAATGAGCCGTCAAAAATAAATTGGAGAGAAATTAATCCAAGAATTAGGCTGAGTGCTGTGAAGAAATTTGGTATAAGAATTTTGTATTTTGTAAATTTATTCAAAGTCATTTTCCTTGTAAATAATCATGTCTGATTATCAGATATTCTTGCCAGGATAGTTTCACCGGCAAAAACTTTTTGTCCATCTTCAACTTCAATTTTATACTCATCTGGTAATTTTAAAACACAGTTTACTTTTCCAATTAACATTCCAATAAGTTTGCCGTTTATTTGACAATGTTCTTCAAAAAAAAGTGGTTTTTTGTTTTTCCAAATAATATCAATTTTGTCACTGGAAGTAGAGCATCGAATATCTATAGGATCAAAAATTGATTTTATGATTTCAATCTTGTTGTTGTTTGTGGAAGCTATTTTTCCCGAAATTGGTGACAAAAGATGCTTTTGCTCACAAACAGGAGGAACAGTTTTATTAACTTTATGCAACATTATTACAAATACATAACCCAGTAAACCAGCAAGCGAGAAATATTTTAAGAATGTAAATTGAAAGCTGGAATGAAGAAAAAAACTGATAATTACAATTAAGATCGGAAAAATTGCAATCTTATATTTTTGTTTTTGAATTTTGAGTAAATATGATTCTGGATTGAATTCGTTCATCCTAAATTCCAACTCTATTAAATATATGATCTACATTTTTTGTATAGCGTTCATAAGAAAAAATATCTTCGATCTCTTTAATTGTAAAATATTCGCTAACCTCATCATCATTCAAGATCAATTCTTTGAAAGGAGTTTTAGAATCCCAACACTGCATAGCATTCCGCTGCACCATTGCATAGGCGTTTTCTCTGGAAATTCCTTTTTTTGCTAATTCCAGAAGCAATACTTGAGAGAACACAAGGCCATTAGTAAGTTCCAGGTTTTTCATCATATTATCAGGATAAACCAGGAGATTTTCGATTAATGGAATCATTTTATTCAGCATATAATTGAGCAAAATTGTAGAATCTGGTAGAATTATTCTTTCCACAGAAGAATGGCTGATATCTCTTTCGTGCCAGAGTGCGTTATTTTCGATCGCTGCCAGAGCATTGGTCCTTAATAACCTGGCTAATCCACACATCTGTTCGGTAACGATAGGATTACGTTTATGCGGCATGGCAGAAGATCCTTTCTGACCCTTCGCAAAGTTTTCCTCAACTTCCAGAACTTCTGTTCGCTGCAGATGTCTTATTTCGATGGAAATCTTCTCAATTGTAGAGCCGATGATTGCAATGGAATTCATAAATTCAGAAATTCGATCTCTCTGAATGACCTGGGTAGAAATATTTACAGATTTTAATTCCAGGTGTTGGCAGGTTATATTTTCAATTTCCGGAGAAAGGTGTGCATAATTGCCCACAGCACCCGAAATTTGCCCCACAGAGATAGTTTGAATTGCATTCTGCATCCTATCTATATTACGCTGCATTTCGTCATACCAGAGGGCGAATTTGAGCCCGAAAGTGATAGGTTCAGCATGAATACCATGAGATCTTCCAATACAGAGAGTTTTCTTATGTTCACGCGCTTTCATTTTTAAAACTTCACTAAATTTTTCCAGATCGCGAACAATTAACTCTCCGGCTTGGCGTAACTGAATTGAGGTTGCCGTATCAAGCACATCAGATGAGGTCATGCCATAATGTATCCAGCGGCTGGCAGGACCTACAAATTCTGCAACATTTGTTAAAAAGGCGATTACATCATGTCTTGTCACAGCTTCAATTTCAGCAATTCTATCTACATCAAAATCTGCTTTTTCGATAATTTCCAGAAGCTCATTATAAGGAATAATTCCCAATTCATTCATGGCTTTACAGGCTGCAATCTCTACGTCCAGCATACATTGATAGCGATTTTTCAAATCCCATATTTTAGCCATTTCTTCGCGTGTGTATCTTTCAATCATTGTACAACCTCGATCTATAATTTTTAAATCCGCAGAAATTGCAGATTCGGAATCTATTTCAATATTGGGATTTCTATATTTTTGTATTCTATTTTGTCAATTTGAATATTAGCAACCTGTTTATTATCGTTCATAATAGAAATTTGATTTAATTTATCAATGTAAGAAAATAATATTTCTACAGGTTTCTGCTTCAGCATGATTTTATCTATCTGCATTTTATCGGTGAAATGGATTTTGTATTCAGGAAATTCTAATATTTGCTGTGAGATTATTGATTGTTTGTGATGAATAATATCGTTCAGATCAAATAAAAATGCAGTTGAATTGAGTTCTTTCAATCCGGCTTTTTCTGCTGATAAAACTTCCTTGGAAAATGGAGGACGTATAACTAAAGTAGAATCCATGTAAATAGAGATAAATGGAGTTGGGTTCAATCCCATAAAACCGGAATCAAACACATCAAGCCTGAAGGCATCATTATTTTTACGGATCAATATACTTTTTCGAAAAGAAAAACTGTTGTAATTTGCTTCAACGATTCCTTCTAACTGAAACTCGTTCCATCCTCGAAGATGTTCTATCAGAAGTTTCTCTTTAGCAGCTCTTCCTGGTTGTGGAATAAGAGCACAGCTGGATAATGTTAAAATTAAGATATAAAGAAGAAACTTATTCTTCATTCGATGTTTCATTTTTCTGCCGGAATAATAATCCAATTACAACTAAACTGGTTATCATCATTATTGAACTTAGAACCTGCCCTGTTGTCATAAATCCAAAGACATAACCAAGATGGGCGTCTGGTTCCCGCACAAATTCCACTAAAAAGCGGAATAATCCATACAATCCGATCCAGGCCCAGAATACAAAGCCAGGTTGTTTTATCTTGCGGAACATGAAATTTGTAATAAGAAATAGCAGTAATCCTTCTAATAATGCTTCGTAAATTTGAGAAGGATGCCGAGGTTTACCATCTGAATGTGGAAAGATCATTCCCCAGGGAACGGATGTAACTCTACCATATAATTCTGCATTTATGAAATTTCCGATCCTGCCAAAAAAAAGCCCGATAGCTACCAATGGCATTACTGGATCGGCAAGCGTATAGAAGTTGATCTTGTGCTTTTTACAAAAAAGTAAACCAAAAACTATTACTCCCAATGCACCACCGTGAAATGACATTCCACCCTGCCAAACCGTGAAGATCTGTAGTGGATTGTGCAGATAGTAACTAAGATTGTAGAATAATACGTAACCAATTCTGCCGCCAACAATTACACCTAACATCAAATTAAATAAAAGACTCTCATATTCGTCTTTTTTCAGCTTTATCTGTTTATAAGCTAAGTTCTTTTTTACAAAGATATAGCCAATGATAAAACCCACAATATACAGTAATCCATACCAGCGTATTTCGAACATTCCCAACTTTAGAATTGTAGGGCTAATATCAGGAAATCTCAGCATTTATTTCTCCAAAAATTAAGCACACAAGATAATTTCTCGTGTGCTTTTTAATTGCTTCATAATTAAATTTTATTTTCCAAACTCTTTCAGTTTTGCGTATAGGATTTCGGCAAGTTCATCAGCAGGAAGTTCGTGCTTCTCTCCTTCTTTTCTCAAATCGGGTGAGAATATTTTAATAACCTGAGTGGGGGAGCCGTTTAATCCGATATCATTTTCATCTAGTTGAAGATCATCTGCAGTCATGATCTTGAGTTCAGCTTTTTTAGCATTTCTTTTTCCACGCAGAGAAGGGAGTCTTGGAATGTTGATCTCCTTAACTACAGTAAGGGCGGCAGGTAAGGATAGTTCAATACGATCATATCCATCTTCCATCAGCCTTTGCACGATTATTCTGTTATTCTCATAAGATTCGATCTTTTTAACGAATCCAACTTGCGGAATAGCCAGATGAGCCGCAACACCAGGTCCTACTTGTGCAGTATCACCATCAATTGCCTGTTGTCCAAATAAGATAAGATCGTAATCTCCTGCTTTTTTAATTGCTTCTGCCAGGGTAAGGCTTGTAGCCCATGTATCAGCGCCGGCAAATTTCCGATCAGTGAGTAAAACTATTTCATCTGCACCAATTGAAATTGCTTCACGTAGAGCAGATTCTACTTGAGGTGGTCCCATGCTGATAGCAGTAATTTTTCCGCCGTATTGCTCTTTCAATCGAATCGCTTCTTCAATGGCGTAAAGGTCAAAAGGATTGATAATGCTTTGTACACCTTCACGAATCAGTGTATTTGTAACTGGATCAATTTTGATTTCGGTAGTATCTGGAACCTGTTTTATGCAGACAATAATATTCATATAAAAAACCTTAATTGTAAAATTCTTTGATAGCGGATATTACATAATCCTGCTGTTCTTTTGTAATCTCAGAAAATACAGGAATTGAGATAACTTCTTCGGTTAATTGTTCTGTTATTGGAAAATCACCTTTTTTGTGATGCAAATAAGAAAAACATTCCTGAAGATGTAAAGATAATGGATAATAAATTGCACAGCCAATATCTTTAGAACGTAAGAAGGTTAAAAGTTCATCTCGTTTTTCAGCTTTTATAGTAAATTGATTGAAGATACTTTCAGCTTTTTCATGAATTACTGGAAGTGTGATTTGATGGACATCTTTCAAATGCTCATAATAATAATCTGCATTTCTTCTTCGGGCTTCCGACCAACTTGGAAGTGAACGTAATTTTACTAAAAGTACAGCTGCCTGAATTGTATCTAACCGACTATTTAGTCCAACCCATTTATGATAGTATTGAGGATTTTCACCATGAATACGTAACTGGAATAATCTTTCAGCCAATTCGTCATTATTTGTAAGGCACATTCCAGCATCACCCATTGCTCCCAGGTTCTTTGTAGGAAAAAATGAGAGTGTTCCAATATCTGCTATTGTGGCAGCAACTTTGCCATCAAATTTAGCACCTATACCTTGAGCATTATCTTCAATAACTTTTAAATTATGTTTTTTGGCAATTGCCATAATTTTATCCATTTCAGCCGGCTGACCGAAAAGGTGAACAGCAATAATGGCTTTTGTATTTGGAGTAATTGCAGCTTCAATTTTGTCGGGATCAATGTTATAAGTATCAGATCTTACATCTACGAAAATTGGTTTTGCTCCAACGCGATGAATAGTTCCTGCTGTTGCAAAAAAAGTAAATGGAGTTGTTATTACTTCATCTCCTTCACCTATATCAAGTGCCAGTAGTGCAAGTATTATGGCATCTGTACCGGAAGCACAACCAACAGCATGTTTTACATCACAGAATTTCTGTATGTCTTCTTCAAATTCTTTTACTTGCGGACCAAGTTTATAAGCGTGGGTTGCAAAAACCTTTTCCATTTCAGCACGAATATCATCCATTACAGGCTTATATTGGGCATTCAGATCTAACATCGGTACTTTCATTATCTTTCCTATGCTTCGAAGTAAGCAATTGTCCTTTCTAAAATTTTGGCAAGTTCGTATTTTGGTTTGAAACCGATTAACTCATTAATTTTAGAGAGATCTGGTTTGCGATGGCGCATATCTTCAAATCCTTCTTCATAAGCATCTTCATAAGGAATGTATTCGATTTTTGATTTACTTCTGGTCATTTTTTTGATCAGCTGAGCTAACTCTTCTATTGAGATACTTTTATCATTGCCAATATTATAAATTTCACCTTCCGCTTTTTTTGTGTTCATAAGTTTTATCATTCCGTCAGTAACATCGTCTACATCGCAGAAACAGCGAGATTGT
>QMNP01000014.1 GCA_003647825.1 Candidatus Cloacimonadota bacterium | reverse complement strand
TGCTGGTCGATTTGGATAGAGCTCAGCACTTCTTTCCAGCATTTCTTTTAACGTATGTTTTTTTAACTCGCCCATTAGTTTTCCTTTAAATAAATTATTTTAAAAGTAGACATTTGTTTGATGCCAAATTTTTGCCGTTTGCAGATAATCTGTACATATATATACCGGTAGACACAGGTTGTCCATTATTGTCTGTTCCTTCCCAAGTTACAGATCCTTCGACTCCGTTCAGGATGACAGATGTGTTTTTAATTAGTTGTCCTTTCATATTGTATATTGTGAGTTCAGCTGAATTTATTTTACTGAAATCTGAAATCTGGAATCTGAATTCTGTACTTGGATTAAATGGATTTGGATAATTTGAAAGGTTGATATTTGAAGTTATCAGGTCATTTTGAATATCAGCATTTTCATATCCCTCCACATTAATATCGTCAACTGCCCAGGCAGTGCAACTGGAAGCTCCGGTTCCGGAGGAACTATATTGGAATGCAATATGAACATGATCGTTCGTGAATTCATTCAGATCAACATTTCCAGAAGATGTCCAAGTTGTAGAATTTGAAGCTGGAAGAATTGCATTTAAACTTTGCCAGGTGGCAAGAGTAGGATCTCCTGATCCAGCATAATCACTCGAGGCCCAGACATCAAAGCCTAAGATAGAATCAGAATATTTTGTCCAGGATTGGAAAGTGAGATATGGATTAGCATGCTGTGTAAGATCGATAGAGGGTGAGATGAGCCAATCATTTGCTCCAGTATCGCTACCGTAATTATTCATGTACATAAACCATTCACCATCAGGAACACTGGAGGGGTGAGAACTGCCAGAAATGTCATCACTGATTTCCCAATTGTAAGTACTGCTGATGCTGTAAATATTCCAGTTTAAACCTTGTTCAAAACTGTCTGCAAAAATTGTGGAAGGAATATTTGAACTGCCGACCAGAATATAGTTTGTTTTTGTTTGAGAAGAAAATTCTCCAAATTCATCTTCTATCGTTAAAGTAATGGAATAAATACCTTCTTCACTGTATAAAAAAGTTGGATTTTGCAGATTAGAATCTTCTATTCCGTCTCCATCCAGATCCCAGCTCCAATTTATAATATCTCCGGCAGAGGCGGTTTCATCTGTAAATTGTACGTTCAAAGGTGCATCACCCTGAGTTGGATCTGCAGAGAAATCTACCGTGATACCCTGCCAGATTAGATTTACATAATTTGGATTATCTATAAACGGATTTCGATTTCCCTGGTAATCTTCGTAGATTACATCGTTCCTGTTCTCTTCAAAATCATCGGGCGGATCGAACATATTCCATTCCAAAAGAGTAGAAAGCTTACCATGCAGGGGAGCAGGATAGGTATTAACTGCATCCACCACTTCCAGATCAATTTCACCACCTTCTCCTTCGTAGCGGGTGGCCATATAAAATATCATCCTGGCCACGTCACCTTTTACTTCATCACGCGGTTCCCATGAATCATCATCGTAATAGCAGCCTGTTGCTACTGGATGCTGTGTTCCACCATTATCGAAATCTTTATTTCCTCTGGCACTATTTACACCAGGATCAGTTGGACGCAGATGATGAAGATCAGTACCAGGTCCTATTGTTGTGCCGAAATCTCCATGTGATTTAGCCCACACATGCTCACGATTCCAGGTTGGATAGCCGGCATTTGTAACTGACCAGCCAGTATAAAGCAATATCACGTTATTTGGATTTGCCGGATCTTTATCGGTGTCTCTTAGAGCAATATAGGCAGCTGAATAGCTTATTGCAGTATGATTGTCAATAATGTCATTCAAAGCAGCTTTCAGGGTTTCTCCGCTCAATCCTTCAGCTCCATCGTAGTATCCAGGTGGAGGATCTGCTGTCAGCATTGCTGAAATTAACAAAACAACTAAAATAAAAAAAAATTTCATATATATTTACCTCATTAATAATCTATTTAATATACTATTATAAGCAATGACAAAAAAAATATGTGTTCCAGGTGTCAAACTAAATGCAATTGATTAAATTATTACTGCAAATTTAAAAGTCTATTGTGTTTGAATTTATGTGTTGAAATATTCTCTGAGTTGACACAAATTTAATGAATTCAATTTTGACTTAAATTTTATATGGATAAAAGATGAAGAAGGAAGATCTAAGTAATAAGTTTGAATTGTTTGAAGTTAAGCCAAATCCAGAGCAGAAGCTTGATTTTGTGAAGATTTTTGGTAACAATAATCCTGTGCACCTGGAAATCGGCAGTGGCAGAGGAGAGTTTTTAATAAGTAAAGCAATGCAAAATCCCGATATAAACTACCTTGCTATCGAATTAAAAGAGAAAAGGATTAAAACAATCTTAAGACAATTGGATGAAGAGATTCACAAAAATGTGAAGTTGATACGATTATTTGTAGATGAGGCTGTAATCGGAATTATACCTCAAGCTTCATTGAGCATGATTTACATTATCCATCCTGATCCCTGGCCAAAAAAAAAGCATAATCGCAGGAGATTGATTCAGCAGAGGTTTATTGATGTGCTGTGGCAGCTGCTTGCATCTAACGGAAAAGTTTTCCTCTCTACCGATCATTCTGATTATGCAGCCTGGATCGTTGACCATTTTAATCGAAGAAATGATTTTATCTCGATCCATGAAAAAGGATTCAGCCGTACTGCCCCGGAAGATCATATCGAAACACATTTCGAAAAGATGAAAAAAGAAGAAGGATTCCCTCCATATTTCATGGCTTATCGCAAGAAAAATTGACAATTTAACTTTTCATAAGAACTTGTAAGTTATAAAAGAAAGGAAAAAAAAATGGATAATAAGAAATTAGCAGAGATCTACAAAGAGAATATTGAACATACCACCTGTTACTACAGTGAATTTGCCTGTCGAAATGAGCAGGCCATACGGTTGATGCCAGATGAAAGATGTCATATGAGAACGCCGTTTGCCGTTGATCGAGATCGAATTTTGCATAGTGGAGCATACCGGCGCTACCAGGGCAAAACCCAGGTTTTTTCTTTCACGAATATGTTCGACGAAGAGACTTCTAACCGTAGTTTACATACAACTTACGTATCACAGATTTCCAGGACTATAGCCAAAATGCTGCACCTGAATCAGGAACTTACAGAAGCAATAGCCTTGGGTCACGATCTGGGTCATCCCCCTTTTGGTCATGATGGAGAAGTTTCACTTAACAAGAGTTGTGTTAAACATGGTATTGGTCATTTTCATCATAATATTCAGTCTCTGAATGTGGTAGATCATATAGCTTTGCAGGGTAGAGGAATGAATCTCACCTTTCAGGTTAGGGATGGTATAATCTCTCATGATGGAGAAGTTCACAACACTGTTTTAACACCGGATCGAGATAAATCAGAAGAAACAATAAACGACTATATAACTGCAAAAAAAAACGGTAAAAAATACAATTGGATGCCGGCAACTCTGGAAGGTTGCGTAGTTCGTATTTCCGATACAATTGCTTATATCGGACAAGATATTGAAGATGCGATCCGTCTGAATATCATCCAACGCAAAGATATCCCGCGTGATTGTGCCAAATATCTGGGAGATACAAACAGCAAGATTATTGATAAACTGGTAAAAAGTGTGATCTTGAATAGTTACGAAAAAGATCAGGTTGCTTTTGATGAAGAGACTTCCCACTATTTGCTTAAACTTAAGAAGTTCAATTATGCCAGGATCTATACAGATAAAAATGTGAAACAAGCTCGCAAGGTTATAGATAAAAGTATGGAAATATTGTTTGATCAATACATGGAAGATATTTTAAATAAAGATCATTCATCCAAAATTTTTACCCAATTCCTGAACAGTAAAAATGAAAAGTATCTCAATAGTTTTTGCGATGCCGAGAAGGTTCGAGATTTCATCGCTACGATGACAGATAGATATTATAACGAAGAGATAAAAACCTATTTATTGCCGGGAAGTTTTTATTGATACAAAAATTATTAGACAAATAAACAATGCCAGAATTATTTACATAGCGAAATAGGAGTAATCAATGGAATATATAGATTTTCAGAAAGAGGTTCAGAAAATATCAGATAAAATCTTTTATATCAGGAGGTTACTTTGACACTGCTCTCATAGAGCAGACACTGCAAAAGTACGAAAAAGAGATGAATGATCCAAATTTCTGGAACGATCAAAAACATGCTCAGAAAGTAACCAGGGAGATCAATACATTACGTTTACAACTGGATAAAGAAAAAAAACTGAAGCAGATAGATGAAGACTTGAATACATTTCTTTTGATGCTGGATGAAGATTTCAATGAAAATCTATTTTCTGATGCTGTGGAAGAGTTAAAGGAAAATTCAAAATTTATTGATGAGGTTGAAGCTCAATTTTTACTCAATGGGAAAACCGATTCAAACAGTGCAATTGTTACAATTCATCCCGGAGCAGGAGGAACAGAATCTCAAGATTGGGCAGAAATGCTTCTTCGCATGTATAAAAGATGGGCCGAGAAATGTAAGCATAAAGTTGAAATTGTAGATCTGCAGCCAGGTGATGAAGCAGGAATTAAAAGTGTAACTATGGAGATAATTGGAGATTTTGCCTACGGGATGTTAAAAGCAGAATCCGGTATCCATCGCCTGGTACGAATTTCTCCTTTTAATGCTCAGGGTAAAAGACAAACTTCATTTGCCTCGGTTTTTTCTTATCCGATTATTGATGATGATGTTGATATCGAGATCGATCCAAAAGATCTTCGCATTGATACTTATCGTGCCAGCGGGAAAGGTGGGCAAGGTGTCAACACTACTGACTCTGCCGTACGTATTACGCACATTCCTACGAATATCGTTGTTCAATGTCAAAACGAACGTTCCCAGATTATAAATAAAGATGTTGCAATGAAGATCTTGAAATCACGGCTCTACCAGCAACGGGAAGAGGAACGGGAAAAGGAACGTAAGAAATTGGAAAATGCCAAGACTGAAATTGGCTGGGGGAATCAAATCCGTTCATATGTTTTTCATCCCTATCAAATGGTAAAAGATCATCGTACAAACTTCGAGACCGGAAATATCTCCAGTGTAATGGATGGTGATCTGAATGATTTCATGAATGCGTATCTTAAATTTAGAGCTGAACAGAAATAAACTGATAAATTATGAATTATAAAGAAATGCTGCCGGAATTAAAAAAAGAAAAATTACCGAAGCACATTGCTATCATTATGGACGGCAATGGACGATGGGCAAAGAAAAATAATACCAAAAGAGTAAATGGCCATCGTGAAGGTGTAACGGCTTTACGCAGAATTGTAGAAGCAGCTTCTGATGCAGGAATTAAAGTACTTACAGTATATGCCTTTTCCACAGAGAATTGGGGCAGGTCAAAAACAGAAGTATCTTATCTATTAAAGTTAATCATGGATTCTCTGATAAAAGAAATTGATGAATTAAACGAAAATAATGTAAGAATCCAATTTATTGGAACCAAAGAAAAGCTGGATGAATCTTACAATAAAAAAGTGATGCAGACCTGTAAGAAAAGTTGGAATAATTCAGGACTGAAACTGAATATTGCCATGAATTACGGTGGACGCAAAGAGATTACTGATGCTTTCAATGAAATTCATGATGATATTATAACCGGTAAAATTGAAGCTCCAATTACTGAAAATCTCATAAATAATTACCTATACACTGCTAACTTCCCGGATGTTGATCTGGTTATAAGAACCAGTGGGGAAGAGCGTCTTTCCAATTTTCTTATTTGGCAGTCAGCTTATGCCGAGTTCTGGTTTACAAAAACATTATGGCCCGATTTCACTGCAGAAGAATTTATTAAAGCGATAATGGATTATCAGAATCGTAAAAGACGTTTTGGAAGAAGAAAATGAACTTTTCGAGAAGTTTGTTGAGGATAATATAATGAATCTTATAAAACGTTTAGCAATAGCTTTATTCTTTGTACCTTCCATCATACACATATTCTTTGCAGGTGGAATTGCTCTTTCTTCTTTTTTATCGATGGTTGTCTTTTTACAAATGTTCGAGCTTAGAGAGATATTTATAACAAAAGGTTTGAATATGCCGCGCATTGTTTTACCTCTAAGTATTCTTGTTTTCTTTGCTGCAGCATATACAAGTTTAAATGAAGTTGTACTTTCTTTATTATTTATATTTCTAATAGTTACTGGTGTCGATATCCTTCGCAATAGATTAGAAGGATCTTTCGGTCGAATCTCAGCTTCAGTTTTCTTTGTGATCTATACTTCGATATTCATGGCAAGTATCTTCAGGATCCGCCTGATGGATAACGGTGCTTTTCTTATTTTCAGTTTGATGGGTATGATATGGCTAACAGATACTGCAGCTTACTTTGGAGGTAAATATTTTGGTAAACATCGTGGAATATTCCATGCCAGTCCAAACAAATCTGCAGAAGGTTTTATAGCTGGAATCTTGATGAGTTTTATAGCAGCTTTCATTTTTGGATACTTTGGCAATTTCACTTTATTGCAAACACTATCACTGGCAGTTTCCGCAGGCTTTTTTGGACAGATGGGAGATCTGTTTGAATCGATGATAAAACGTGATGCTGATGTTAAAGACAGCTCCAATTTTCTACCGGGTCATGGTGGAATTTTAGATCGGTTTGACAGTTTGGTGATAGCTGCTCCGGTTTTTTATGCACTACTGTATTTTTTATGAAAAATAATCATAATCCTGTTCCCAGGATGGTTTTGGGAACACATAGCAAAATTGTAAATTTTAAGGAAAACAATGGCAAATTACGTAACAGGCCTTTTTAATTTTTTTGATGATGGTGAATCAAATACTTCGAGCAAGATAGTATTAGTAACCGGAGGAGCAGGATTTATCGGCTCCAATTTCATACGATTTTTACTAAAAAAATATCCCGATTACAAGATCATAAATTTTGATAAATTAACTTATGCAGGTAATTTGAATAATCTGGTTACCATTGAAGAGAACCCTCATTATGTATTTGTTCGGGGTGATGTAGCTAATGTCAAAGATGTAAAGAATGTATTCGAAGAATTCAATCCACATTTTGTGGTTCATTTTGCAGCAGAATCTCATGTGGACCGTAGTATTTTGAATCCGGATATTTTCTTGCAAACCAACATTTTAGGAACGCAGAATCTTTTGAATCATGCTCGGGAACACCAGATAGAAAAATTCGTTCAAATCTCAACAGATGAAGTATATGGTTCTATCGGCAAAGGTGAATCATGCCATGAAGAATCTCCATTATGCCCCAATAATCCATATGCAGCCAGCAAAGCATCTGCAGATTTCTTGATAAGAGTTGCCCACCAAACTTACGGGCAAAGAGTAAATATTGTGCGTTCCTGCAACAACTACGGAACTTATCAATTTCCAGAAAAATTGATTCCTGTGATGATCTACAATTCTTTAATCAATGAAGAACTGCCTGTTTATGGTGATGGCCGCAATATTCGCGAATGGATCCATGTGGAAGATAACTGCCGTGCAATTGATCTTGTTTTGCACAATGGACGCTCGGGTGAAATCTATAATGTGGGAACCGGAGAAGAATGGGAAAATGTGAAATTGGCCGAATTTCTTTTAAAACAATTTCCGGAATCAAAATCTCATATTCAATTTGTGCTGGATAGACAGGGTCACGACTTCCGTTATTCTGTAAAAACAGACAAAATAAAAAAAGAACTGGGTTGGAAACCGCAGATTGATTTTAAAGAAGGTATCGAGCAGACAATCCTCTGGTATAAATCGCATCTGGATTGGATCGAGCAAATCAATTCCGGTGAATATATGCAGTATTTTAAAGAAACTTATGAATCCAGACTAACGGAGTCGAATTAATGAAAAAAATATTACTCATTTCCAGTTTGCTGATTTTGGTTCTATTCGGTTGTTCAGCCAATAAAATGGAAGAACCTGTTAATTCCTACCAAGCTGACAAAAGACCGATTGAGAAAATTGAAGAGAATAGCAATGATAGCGTTGTAGAAGATACAATTAAAGATTCATCCGAATTTCTGATTACAATAAAAAACAGTGAAATTGATTCCTTGTATTGGCTTATTGAGGATTTAAGATTCACAATTGATTCTCTGGAAACGGCACTGGACATATCTAATAGCAGAGTTGCTGTGAATAATGATTTTCAAATACCGGATTCCATGGTTTTTGCCGGAAGAGTTTTTGATCTTACTAACGAGAGAGTTCTCGATAAATTTGAAACTATCTTTTACCAGGAGCTTAAAAATGCTCATAAATTCATTCCCCGTAGTGGAAAATATTTTTCTTATTTCGATTCTGTTTTCACTCAATACAATATTCCTTTAGACGTAAAATATCTGGCAATTGCTGAAAGCCAGCTTAACCCGATGGCCGGATCACGAGTCGGAGCTGTGGGCATCTGGCAATTTATGCCCAAAACAGCAAAAGGGTATAAAATGCGCATCAATTCTTTTGTGGACGAAAGACGGGATGTTTTTAAGTCTACAGTATCTGCTGCTAAATATCTGCAAAACAGTTACAATTATCTGGCAGCTCGCGGAGCTCAGGATTGGCTGCTGGCAATGAGTGCCTATAACGCAGGCCCAGGAAGCATAGCCAAAGTTATCAAGAACCAGGAAGTTTACAATTTCTTTGAACTACTGATGCGAGTGGACGAAACACATAAATATGTTTGGAGAGCTGCAGCGATTAAACTTATATTCGAAAATGAAGAAGCTATTTTCGGCAAAACCTTTGAAAGACAAGATCCATTGTTAAGCTATGCACACAATACTGGAATTTACTTAAAAGGTCATTATAAGATCGATGACTGGGCCAAAGCTCAGGGAACATCTATTGGAAGGATCCTGGAATTGAATCCCTGGATCAACATTTACAAACAAAGCCGCAAAAAGTATTCTGCTATTAACAACGTTGTACTTCCTCCAGGAGATTATCAAATTCTGGTTCCAAACGGAAATGGAGTTGATCATGAAAAACTGATAGCTCTGGAAAAACAATTCCTGCAAGCTAATGCAGGTTTCTTCACACATCACACTGTAAAAAAAGGTGATAGTCTCTGGAAGATCGCTAACAAATATAAAACTAAAGTTGCAACCATTAAAAGTTTGAATAACCTGAAATCAAACACGATCTATCCTGGCCAGAAACTGAAGTTATACGGATCTGGTTCCACCAAACAGGGTAGTAGATCATATATTGTAAAAAAAGGTGATACTGTTGGCGGAATTGCGGGACGGCTGGGTGTTACCAGTAAATGGATCATAGCAAATAATGGTTTAAAAAATAATAATGGAATCGTAATTATCAGACCTGGACAAAAATTATATTATTAGAAAATGATAGATTGTGAAATACGGGAAATGCAGATTCCGGATATTCCTGCTATAATGGAATTGGAAAAACAGTTGTTTTCATCTCCCTGGTCAAGGGATATGTTCCTGCAGGAAATAAATTCTGGTTTTGCTTTTGTGCTTACAGCAAAAGAAACTGGGAAAATCTTAGGTTATATCTGCGGTTTGCTGCTTTTCGATGAGTTCAATATTACGAATGTTGGAGTAGCACCCGAGCAGCAAAAACAAGGTTTCGGAGAAGCAATGTTAAAGTTTATCATTGCCAGGCTATTGAGTCAGAAATGCTTTAAATTCTTTTTGGAAGTGCGGGAGTCAAATGCTGCAGCCATAGCATTATATCAGAAATTTGGATTTGAGATTTTGGGTAAAAGAAAAAAATATTATAACCATCCGGTAGAAGATGCGTTGATGCTGGGGATGAGCTTCCTGCAGAAACAGGAAGAAATAGATTAATAGAAGTTGTTGTCATTCTGAGGTTTCTTATACGTTGTTCTCAGAAAGGCAATTGAAGGATAAATTATGAAAGGGCTATTTATAACATTTGAAGGCATTGAGGGCTGTGGTAAATCTACTCAGGCCCAGATGCTGAAAGAATATTTGCAGAGTAAGCAAATACCTGTGTTCCTCACCAGAGAACCGGGTGGACCAAAGATTTCCGAAGATATTCGTGAGATCTTATTGAGTAACGACAATATAGAAATGCTGGATCGCACGGAAGTGCTGTTGTACATGGCCAGCCGCAGCCAGCACACTGGCCAGTGGATCTTGCCAAAATTAAACCAAGGAATGGTAGTGATCTCCGATAGATATTACGACTCCACTATTGCTTATCAGGGTGCAGCCCGAAAAATTGACAGAAACATTATTGACAGCCTTACCAAGTACGCAACCTTTGGTTTGCAGCCAGAGATCACATTTCTGGTAGATCTTCCGGCTGAAGTTGGCTTATCGCGGATAAAACAGCAGGATGCCGACAGGCTGGAGCAGGAGTCACTGGATTTTCACAGAAATGTTCGAAAGGGATTTCTGGAAATAGCCAAAGCAGAAAAAGATCGTTATATTATACTGGATGGCTCGAAATCAATTGATGAGATCCATGAAGATATAATAAAAAAAATAAATAAATTTATAACTAAAAATTAAGGGCGGAATCAAATGAAATTTAGTAAAGTAGGCAAATTATGAAATTGAAACTTAATAAAACGAATAAAATAATTCTTTCTGTTAGTTTGGTGGGTTGGATTATTATTGCCATTACGGTATTCCAGTTTTCTAATGCTGATGCCAAAAATCCAGATAGAGTAAACCTGTATAAAAAGATCCAATTATTTAGCGAAGTGCTTAGCACGGTACGAGAAAATTATGTGGAAGAACTCGATGTCTCTGATCTGATTGATGCAGCCATTAAAGGTCTTCTGGATGAGACTGATCCGCATACAACTTATTTTACTCCAGATGAATTTGATAGATTCAATACCAGCACAAAAGGTGAATTCGGGGGACTGGGGATCTCGATAGATAAAAAAGGAGATTATATTACGGTTGTATCTCCCATTGAGGGAACTCCGGCTTATCGCATGGGAATTTTAGCGGGTGATAAGATCGTGAAAGTAGATGGTGAAAGTATAGTTGGTGTAGATACAGATGCTTCCATTAAACTTATGCGCGGTGAACCAGGTACAAAAGTTGTTATTACAATAGAACGTCCTGGTGTAAAAGAACTTTTAGATTTCGAAATAATTCGAGATATCATTACTATTCACAGCATTCCTTATGCCTTCAAAATGGACGATGGAGTTGGTTATATCCGCATTCGCCAATTCAATGCAAATACAACCAAAGAACTTCGTGAGAAACTGGATGATCTGGAAGCAGAAGGCATTCGCGGACTGCTCATCGATCTGCGCTTTAATCCTGGTGGATTACTTAGTGAAGCAATAAATACTGTTAATGAATTCATTGGTAAAGACAAACTTGTAGTATTTACCAAAGGTCGCACACCCCAGGCAAACCAGGAATATTTTACCCGTTACAATCGCATGCGAACAGGTTACCCTGTAATTGTGATGGTAAATGGTGGCTCGGCCAGTGCAGCTGAGATCTTTGCCGGTTCTCTGCAGGATTGGGATAGAGGATTGGTTGTAGGGCAGACCTCATTTGGTAAAGGCTCTGTTCAAAGGTTATTCCCGCTATCTGACGGTAATGGAATTAAGGTTACTACTTCTAAATACTATATAGAATCGGGTCGATGCATTCATAAGGATTTAAACGACAAACTTTTAAAAGATAAAAGCGTAATGAATGGCGATGTACCGTTGGAAGAAATTGAGAAAATGCAGAAAGAAGCCGAAGAAGAAAGCCACAAAAACGAATTTTATACTTCCAGGGGTAGAGTGGTTTACGGTGGCGGCGGTATTACACCGGATGTGGAAATTAAACAATCTCTGCTCAGCAAAATGGGGGTTGAACTCCGCAGAAAGAATACGATCTTCAATTATTCGGTAGATTACAACATCGACCATGAAAACGAAATTACCGAAGATTTCAAAGCTACAGATAACGTGATAAATGATTTTTTGAAGTATGCTGAAAAAGACAGCATAGAGTATGAACAGGCCGAACTGGATTCAACTTATAATTGGCTGCAGAACGAACTGGAAAGTAATATTGTAGGCCGTAAATTCGGCCCGGTAGCGCAATATAAGATAGCAATTCAGGAAGACAGCCAGCTGCAGGAAGCTCTGCAGATCTTTGACGATTTTCCAACTTTGGATGCCATGTTTGAATATGCTGCGGAAAAGAAACTGGCCTTAGATGCTGCTGTAAACGAATAGAAGCTAGAGAAGTTTAGATAAATTTTTTAAACCCTACTGGATTGTATAATTCGGCAGGGTTTAATTTTCTGTTAACTTCAATTGATGCACCTTCGATTGTTTTTATTGACGTTAGAATTAATCTTTCAGAATGAGCTTCAGGAGAAAGTAATATGAGTAAAACAGGCATGGATCTGACCACAGGTAATCTGCAGAAAAACCTTTTGCGGTTAGCATTACCTATTATGCTCTCAAACTTTTTCCAAACCTTTTATAATTTAACTGATGCTTTCTGGCTGGGCAAGTTGGGGGAGAACGCCCGGGGAGCAGTTTCGGTAGCTGGAATTGCTTTTCCGCTCATCTTCTTTCTTTCTTCCTTCGGTTTTGGCTTTGTAGTGGCCGGTACAGCTCTCATCGCTCAATACAAAGGTGCAGGCAAGCACGATATGATGAAGGAAGTTGTTGGTCAGTTTTTTCTGATTTTAATGATTTTCTGTGGTGTATTTATAACCGGAAGTTTCATTTTCCTGGATAAAATATTAGTGTTATTGCAGGTTCCTCCTGAGATCTTTGCTGTTGCACGAGAATATATTTCTGTTATCCTGGTAGGTGTTCTGTTTATGTATATTTTTCTGTCTTACCAGAGTTTTTCTCATGGACTGGGGGATACGGTTTCTCCCATGAAAATTCAAATTATTTCTGTTACAATAAACATGGTTCTCGATCCATTCTTCATTTTTGGAATTGGTTTCTTCCCCAAATTGGAAACTGTAGGAGCAGCTTATGCTACCTTGCTGGCTCGAATCATAGCAGCTGTTTTAGCAGTTTATTTCCTGAAGAGAAAAGCTCCGTTGATCATGCCGAAACTGAAGAATGTTCTACCTGATCCTGAAATGTTAAAACGTATAATGAAGATAAGTATTCCTGCATCAATGGGAATGTCGATGACCAGTTTTGGTTTTTTGCTGCTGCAGGGATTCGTAAATAGTTTCGGTACAGTTGTGATCTCGGTATTTTCCATTGGAAACCGACTCACCGGATTCTTTATGATGCCGGCCATGGGAATTAGCAATGCACTTGCAACAGTTATCGGCCAGAATCTGGGAGCAGGGAAGATTGATCGGGCTGTGCAAAGTGTGAAGAAGGCTTTTGTGTTGATCATGAGCATTATGGCTGTGGGTTGTACAACTCTCTTCTTCTTTGGCTCTGTGCTAACCAGATTTTTTATTAATGATGCAGAGGTGATCGAAACTGGAGTGAGGATGTTCCAGGTAACTTCCATTGCTTCATTTATCTTTGGGATAGTATTTTTATTCATGGGAGTTTTCAATGGTTCCGGCCATACAAAACCGAATATGTTCCTTAATATAACTCGGTTATGGGGTTTGCGGATACCATTTGTCTTGCTGCTTTCCGGACTGGCAATGCGGTATGTTAAAATTGCTGCTTTGCAGCCATTTTTACAGTGGATGGCTAAACCTTTGGCAGCTTATCCCTATGATGCACTCTGGTGGTCGATGGTGATTTCTAATTGTGTTATTGCTGTCTGGTCGTTTGTTATCTATAAGAAGGGTACCTGGAAGCAAGCCAGGATTTAGCCGCAAATACTCGTTACGAAGTTCGTCTTCGTAACGTAAAACAACACAGTGTTCCCAAGACAAACTTGGTAACAAGAACTCACTC
>QMNP01000013.1 GCA_003647825.1 Candidatus Cloacimonadota bacterium | reverse complement strand
TACTTTACTGCTTGGAACTTATGGCTGTTCTGCGTATGAAATGAATCTGGAAGATTTGAATACAGGCAGCGCTGGAAATATTGCTTCATTAAAGGCAGAACTGAATCAAAATTATCCAAATCCATTTAACCCTGAAACAACAATTTCATTCAACCTTAAGAACCAGATTCAGAAAGCAGCTATTGAAATTTTTAATGTAAAAGGACAAAAGATCAAAACCCTGAAAATTACAGATCCAAAGATAGAAAGAGAAAATAAAGTAGTATGGAATGGTGATGATAACAATGGAAATAAAGCAGCCAGCGGGACATATCTGTATAGATTGATGCTGGACGGCAAACCTGCTGCAGCTAAAAAAATGTTACTTTTAAAGTAATAATTAGTTGTTTATAGGTGGGGTTGAATTAATTTATTAAGAAGTGGTTTGACATAAAATTGCTGTTGTTTATAGAAGGAATTGATTTAATTTAATCATTTTTTTGTAAAATGTGAGGTATATATGAAGAGAATATTGCTTATAATGATATTGATTTTGACATTCGCTTTAAATGCAGAAATGATAAATAATGTTTTTAAACCAAGCTTGCTCATGCCTTCTTTTCTGGATGCAAACAAAATTTCTGTAAATCATTCAATAAGTTTCAGCAGTGGAATTTCATCTAATAAGCAAAGCTTTTATCAGTCGGTTTATACAAATCATCTCAGTTATAATTTTAATTCAAAGTTAAAACTGGATCTTGATTTGAATTTTGTAAATTTTGGAACAGCAACTTACAAAAGCGGCATCGAATTTGATGGTAATGAAGATAATGCTACGAAAGTTTTACCAAACATGCAATTAAACTGGAAACCATCTGAAAACACCAGTATTACAATCGAATTCAAACAGTATAACTCACCATTTGATTTCAGCTATAGAGATTAATTTCGAACAAAACCGTCTTCCTCTGTGAAATAGAATCCCTTTTCACTGAAGAGGTTAAGGCAAGCATCTACAACTTCCGGATCAAAATATTTACCCCTGTTATTTTTAATTTCTGCTAAGGCTTTATCGATACCTAACGAAGGTCTGTAAGGTCGATGTGAAGACATTGCTTCGATCACATCTGCTACACCCAATATTCTGGCGCAAAGGTTTATTTCATTTCCTTTTAAACCTTGTGGATAAGCAGAACCATCATAACGTTCTTGATGCTGCAATACGATTTCTGCTACAGGCCAGGGGAACTGTATAGTTTTCAGAATCTCATATCCGGTTTGCGGATGCATTTTAATCAAATTAAATTCGGTCTCAGTTAAAATTCCGGGTTTACTTAAAATTTCAGCCGGAACATTTATTTTACCGATATCATGCACCAGAGCAGCTAGGTTAAGACCGTCTATTTGATCATCGGGAAGTTTCATTTCTTGAGCAATAGCTGTAGCGAGTAAAGCCACTCTTCTTTGATGTCCCGCCGTATAAGGATCTCGCATTTCCACAGCAGAAACTAATCCATGAATAGTTTCATGCAGTAGAGATTTCAGTTTATCTAAGCTAGATTTAAGACGTTCTTCTGCTTGTTTTAAATTGGTTATATCAATTTTTACGCCCGATTCATAAGATCTATCAGTCTCGTCAGTTAATTTTACTCTTCTGTCTTCCATCCATAGATATGATCCGTCTGATTTTTTTACACGAAACCAAAGCGTTAATAATCCTTCCTGATCATTATCTATCCATTCCTCATATTTTTCGTTTATATACTCCTGGTCTTCTTCATGGATCAAACTGTTAAATTTATCGGGGTCGTTAATGAAATCTTCAGCCGGATAACCAAGGAGATGCTTGATATTAGCTGAAACAAACTCTTCTTTTCCTCCAGTTTCATATAAAATTAAATCCGGTACATTCTGAAAAAGTGTAACCAGACGATTTTGGGTTTTCATTAAGCTTATCTCAGCTTCTTTACGTTTTGTAATATCTTTGATAATACCATCCTGGAAAAGCAAATTCTGGTTTTCAAAAGAAGCCTTAACACTAATTACAGACCAAAAGACTGATCCGTCTGATCTTTTTAGTTTTACTTCAAAGTTTTCTATTTCACCTTTATCTTCAAGGATCTGCAAAAGTTTCTCCTGATCAGATCTGTTTTCGAAGATATCAATCATTTTTACCTGTAAGAGTTCTTCAGAACTTTTAAATCTTAGCATTTTCACCATTGTACGATTTACTGAAAGCATGGTTCCGTCATGGGAGGTTCTGAATATGCCAACTGGTACATTGGCATGTAGTGTAGAATATTTTTTTTCACTTTCCTCTTTTGCTATTTCAGCACGTGAACGCTCAGTTACTTCATGTTTTAGTTGTTTATATGCTTGTGCGTTTTTTAAAGAAGAAGTTGCAAAACTTGCCAATGTTTCTAAGAGAGCCAGATCTTCTTCTGTAAAAACAGAACCAATTCTGTTTAGAACGATTGCTCCAAGAACATTTTTACCAGAAATAAAAGGAGCAACAAGAATTCTCTCATTTTTCACTACGGTTGTTCCTGGAATTTGATAACCGTTTTCATTTAAACCCGCATCATTGAACATTAAGGGAGTACGCTTCTTGATAGCCTGACCTGTGAAGCTGCTGTCGATATCTAATTCTGTAGCCATGATCTCGTCAGCAAATTCAGGATCTATGGCAATAATAGGTTTCAGCGTCCTGCCGTCTTCAGATAAAGTGTAAACTGTACCACCATAAGAATCTAGAATTTCCATAGCTTCAGACGTGATGCGTCTGGTAACTTCTTCGAATTCCAGGCTTGAATTGAAACTTCTCGCTGTATTTAAGATTAACCTCTGCAATTTACTTACTTGTTTCAAAGCGTTAAGTATCTTCAATCTTTCTTCTTCTATAGAAATGGTCTTAGTAAGAGTTGATAATATATATGATTCATTCTTTGAAAAAGTTCTTTTTGTTACATCAAATGCACATAAAGTTCCAATGATTTCATGTTGGTAGCGTACGGGAAAACCCAGAAGAGATTTCAAGCCATATTGATGAATGGATGGATCTATATCAGAATATTTTTTTAAATCTAAATTGCAGATATTAACATCGTTCTTACCAGATTTAATGATTTCCTGAAAGCAGATGTGGTTTTCTGGAGAATCTGTCTTTAATAATCCATCGGGTGCATGATATGACGCTGTCAGTTCAATTTTTTCTTTATTCTTATCTAGTTTATAATACAGGCAGCACGAACTATGAATAATTTCACCAGCCTGCTGTACAATATATTCGATGTTTGAACATGGGTCCGAGCTTAGGTTTTGAAAAACCTTGTTCAGTTTCATGATCTGTTCTTCTGCAAATTTTTGTCGAGATACATCGATGGAAGCTATAATTGCTCCTTTCTCAAAGGGAGCTATAGTTATGGACCAGACTTTATCTTTATATCTAGCTTCAGAAAATTGTTTAATTTTTCCTATTTTTATACAATCTATAAGCTCACCATACATGTCAACATCATACTTCCCAGCATAATCTTTATACATGATGTCTCCAACTTTTGGGAATCTGCTGCGATTTTTTGTAACAGCCCGATTATAGCTAACTACAGTACCATTTCGATCAACAACAATAGTCTCGATAGGGTTATTCTCAAAAAGTGCATTATAAAATACTTCACCATCTTTAGCTTTTTTCTCAGCTTCTTTACGTACTTGAATTTCATTAAGAAGTTTTCGATTGGTGTTTGTAAGTTCAGATGTTCTTTCTTTTATCACCAATTCCATCTGGTTATAAGAGCGTTGAAGTTTTTCCTGAGATATGTGAATATCCGTTACATCTTTTATATTCACCAGTAGATGTGGTTTGTTGTTATGTTTGTATAAATTTAACCAGACCATTGCAGGGAAGGTCGTTCCATTCCTTTTTCGATATGTCCAATTAAACTGCGCAGAACCTTGTGTAAAAGCTTTATTAATATTTTTATTGATTAATTCCAGAGAATTTCTACCATCAGGTTGGAGCATGGGAGAAAAATCTCCTGGACCAAATCCTTTAAGTTCATCTTTATATGTAAATCCAAACAATTTAAGAGCAGCTTCATTACAATCTACCATCGATTTTTCATCTTGAAGCATTACGGCATCAGGATTTGATTCAAATAATATTTTGTATCTCTCTTGAGAATCCTTTAATTCTTTTTTCTTTTCCAGACGCTCAGAAATATTTCTTAAGGATCCAATAATTTTGGGATCAGAGTCGTCTTCTACAATAAGTTTGCATGAACAAAGGCATGTAAAAGGGGTACCGTCTTTATCTTTGAGTATAAGAGGGTAATCTGTAACAAAACCATCTTTAGTTAATTTCGACAAAAAAACATCACGATCGTCTGGATTATAATAAATTTGGAATAATGAAGCTCCAAGAATGTCTTCCATTCTGTAACTGGAAATTTCTTCTATTGATGGACTGATTTGTAAAATATTGCCATCCACGGTTACTTCATAATAAACATCTTGGATATTATCGAGTATCCGTTTATAGTTTTTCATGCTTTCTTTCAATTTCTTATCTGTATCGTGTTTGAAAAATGCCATTTCAATTGTAGCTATTAATTCTCTTTCACGGAATGGTTTTAAAAGATACCCGAACGGCATTGTGTGCTTTGCCTGCTCAATTTTTTCATCGTCGGCATAAGCAGTTACATAGATAAAAGGAATATTTTGTGCTACAATTTGATCTGCAACTTGAATACCATCGATTTCATCTTCTAACATGATGTCTAATAAAACCAGGTTTGGTTTCTTCTCTTTTATGATCTTGAGAGCTTCGTGTCCATTTGTTACATTTCCAATAATTTCGAAATTTCGTTTTAACAGGATTCTTTTTATATCTTCAGCTACAATTGTCTCATCTTCAACTATCAGTACTCGTCTTTTATCCATATCCAATCCTTATTAATCTCTCGAAATGTTAAATTTTTGAAATTGTTATTTGTCAAGCGAATTATAGAATTGTACAAAGCCTGTGAAATTAGTTATAATTAGTGTTTACGGAATTTGAATTTAAACATCAGAAAAATAATTAAACAATAAATTCAGAAGATCAAATAACGTTGTGAGTTAGATGAATTCCCAGCTGTCAAATACTTCATCAACTACAATTAAAGAGGAATTTAATTGTTTTTTGAAGTTCTCTATTGTGATGTTATCTAAAGTTAAATCATCGTTATTGAAAATTGCGCTGCTTATCAATGCTATTTCGTTTTTGTCTAAAGTTGTTTGTGCTAAAATATCTTTCCCAGAAAGTAATCCGGTAACTGTTACGTTGTGCCCCAGGAAATCATTCAGAACTTTTTGAACTCTTACTTTTTTGTTGGTAATCTCTTTGATCTCTTTTGCAATTAATGAAATAGTTTTGAACGCAAGAGTGCCTGTTATAAGAACAATATCTTTTTCAAGTTGATCTATAAACTTCACAAATTCAGATTTATTATTCTGCCAGTTTTCCAGTAATAGACGGATCATTCCAATACCATTTTCCAGTTGCGGGAAATCATTGTAAAATTCCATAGAAGGTACTGGTTCACCAGCTGTCAGATAGATTTCATCAGAGCAGAAAGTATTGGGAAAATTAGTGGTTTGCCGCAAAAGTTTCTGAGCCCGTTCCGCATCAACTGCATTTATCTCGATAAGGTTTTTACGGTATTTGGTAAGACCTACAGGCACAATACCTACAGATAAGGAATTTAATTCCGGAGAGGTTAGATCATTAAGTGACTTTGTAAGAGCTTCTCCGTCGTTCCACCCAGGAATAATTACTATTTGTGTGTGAAACTTAATATTATTTTTCCCGAGTAATTGAAGCGTTTCCAAGATGTTAAAGTCTTGTTCATAACGCAGCATTTTTTTATGTAAAACAGGATCGGTAGTATGCACGGAAATATAGAGCGGACTTAATCTCTGCTCAATGATTTTTTTCAGATCACGAGAAGTGAGATTGGTAAGTGTGATAAAATTCCCATGTACAAAAGACAGCCGATAATCATCATCTTTTACATAGAGTGTTTCACGAAAATCAGGACGCATTTGATCTACAAAACAGAAGATACAGTTATTAGCACAAGTTCGGCAGCGATGGGGAAGAGGTTCTATACCCAAAGGAGTTTGCCAGTCCTGGTAAATGATCACTTCTTCGAAAACACCATTAATTCTTGAGAATTCAATTCTCAATTCATCATCGGAGCTGTGGAATTGAAGGTCCAAAAAATCTGAGATCTGCTTGCCATTAATTGAAATTAACAGATCACCTGGGAGCAATTTCCCATCAGCCAGACTTCCTGAAGCAATTTCTTTAATTTTAATCGGCATTTATTCGGAACTAATAATAGCTGAAATTACCCGCATGGAAGGGATTTCTTTTAAAATTAAATTAAATGCAGAAGTGAATGGAACAGCTAATATCATACCTACAGGACCCCACACCCAAAACCAGAAGATCAAAGATAGTAATACTACAAGTGGAGATAGCTTTAATTCATTCCCCATTATTTTCGGTTCAACAAAATTGCCCATGGTCATTTGAGTGCCAATAAGAGTAGCAGTAATGGCAATTAGCTGCCAGCTTAAACCGTATTGCAGGAAGCAGATTAGTATTGGGAAACCAGATGCTACAATAGATCCAAAATTGGGGATATAATTCAAGATGAAGATCAGGAATCCTGAGATCACAACAAAATCAACGCCAAAGATAGCTATAAAAAACATACTGATAAGACCAGTTGCCAGGCTAATCAGGGTTTTATTGATAATAAACGTTTTAACTGAACGTTCAATATCCTGGGTAACAATGGTCGAGTGAGCTGCTTCATCTTCAGTTATCACTTTATTTATCCGTTCGAAGATCTTGGTCCGCTCTAATACAATGAAGATCATAAAGGCAACTGTAAGAAGCAATTTAACCATGAAATCAATGAAATTACCCATTGTACTGGAAATAACTTTGGAAAGGGACATTTTATCAGCCAGCTGCAACCAATTTACCTTATTTTTCAGATAGTAGGTTACTTCTTCCACCGGAATCTCAAAGGTCATAAATAATTTTTCTACCATGTTTGAAATCTGTTCTTCATATTTTGGAAATTCAGTTACAAAAGAAGAAACACTAGTGTAAATAATCGTTCCCATACCGGTGAATAATATTAAAATAATTATAACCATTACAAAAATATTGATCCACATGGGAATTTTGTGTTCATGCAGAAATCGATTTAAAGGCTGGAACAGCATAGAAAGAAAAATAGCAAATGTAAGCGGTATGAAGATTCCTTTTAATGTACGTAAAATGTAAATCGCAATTACCATCACGATAATGCCCAGGAATATTTTTATATGGTTCAGATTTCGCGATTGCATATCAATGCAATCAACATCAACACTTCGTGGTGTTGGTTTTTCTTTTTTATTTTCTTTACTCATTTTTTAATCGCACCTTTTTTAATTTCATCTAACGTTAATCTAAACATAGATGCTTCTATGGCAAGGTTTTTATACCTGCCACTTATTTTCCTAATTCCTTTATTCTGGTAATTCTTTCCGGCTCATTTTCCACAAGCCAAATATCCAGTGAAAGCAGATCATAAGCTTGCGCAAAATATTTGGATGCTTCACTTTTATTGCCTTTTTGCAGATTCAATTCTGCTAATTCTTCAAAAACATAGCCATCTGCAGGAAGATTATTTTCCTGTAATTCCTGTAGGATTTCCTGCTGCATGATCATTGCTTCATCATAATTTTCTACAGCTCGCAGCATACGGGCAACACTCCATTTTGCAATGCGCGTTGCTTCAGGATTATTTTGCCCTTTTCGCCATTCATAACCTTTCTGATGAATCTTTAAAGCATCCTCGTATTTCTGCATATCAAAAAAAGTCCAGCCGATATTGTTGTAGAGTGCACCTAACCAACCTCGACAACGTTCATCTTCAGACTTTTCTGCTACTTCCAGAGCCATCAAACTCCAGTCCAGCTGCTTTGCGGCCGGCTCCACGATTCCCATCATATGAGCGGCATCAACGGTATAAAGATCGAGATTATTAATTAAACCGTATTCATATGCTTCCAGAAACAATGGTCGTGCCTGCTCTTTATCACCCAGGGAATTGAACATTCTACCTTTTTCCAGCAGATATCGGATTTTTGCTATCGACATATCCTCTGTCATTAGCTTTTTTGCTTCTTTCAGGGTGCTATCAGCTTCATGAAATTTACCCTGTAATCCTTGCGCTCGAGCAATTTGAGTGAGTAGTTGAACCTGATAATCTGCGTCTATATTAAATTCAGAAGTGTTTTGTAATAATGGCAGAATTTCTTTGAATCTCATTTCGGTGGAATCGGGGTGAGAATAATCCCACATTGCATCAAAATTTGGCAGAGGATTGATACCTGTTCCTCCATTATTATTACATCCGGTTAATAGTATAATTATAGAAAAAAGCAGAACAAAGTATTTCATTTTTCCCCCTTCGTATCTTCATTGTGAAATTTGGTGATCAGGTTATTTCTGACAAGAATTTTAAGAAAAAAGGTGGGAATTGAGAGATAAGGAGAAAAGAAAAACACAAAAAGCAGTTTGGGAAGAGGCAACTTAACTATCGTTGTTCATTACACTTTCAAAATGAATGTTACAATAACTGGAACTAGTATTGTTAGAATTGTTCCGTGAAAAACAGAGATTATGGCATATTGTTTCCCACAATACCTGGTGATTATAGGAAGAGTTGTGTCCATTGAAGTTGCACCACCAGAAGTTACAGGCGCAAGCTTTCCCAGATATTTTGCCATAATTGGTGTGAAGAGTAATGTAATAATTTCTCTGGTAATATTGGAAAGTAATGCGATAACTCCAAGAGCAGGACTAACGATTTGGGTAATGATAATACTGGAAAGACTATAATAGCCAAATCCTGCACCAACAGCCAGGCTTTCTCTGAGATCAATCTCAGGAAGAAAAAATGATACTATCCCTACACCCAGAAGAGTACCAGCAATTGTTGTAAGAGGAACTAATAGAATTAGAAATTTCTCCTGTTTCAAAATCTTCCAGCTTTGCACGTCGCTACCTACCGCAATTCCCACCAGAAAAATAAGCAGGTAAAGAGCATAAGAACTGAGATCATTTTCCAGCAAAAATTCAGGAATCAGAGAGAATCGGCCAGCAGTTATTCCCAAAGCAAAAAAGATAATGATGATTATACTATTTTTCATTTTTTGGCAGGAAAAAGAATTTATAAACAAAAAAAGCTATGACAATGCTGCCGATAACACCGGCAATAGAAAGGATGATCGCCTGAAAACCAATTTTGTCGAAATTACTGATGATTTCCTGATTACTGCCTACAGATATTCCCAAAAGAAATAATAATAGGTAGATCGACCAGGAGAGTAGTTTGTCAGAAATTTTTATAATATTAGTGTGATCTTTAAGAAAGTATCCGGAAATAATTCCAGCAGTTAAAAATAATAGAACAACTATCATAAATTATAAACGCTCCCGTTCAGATCTAAACGGGAGCTTATTACTTAAGCGTTTATTTTTAGAGCTTCGATCAACTTAGTTAAAAGTTCTGGCTTTGTTTTCAGATCGGTTGATTCAAGAAATTCGCTGCGTTGATCAAACCGACTTTTCAAAAGCTCAATGTATTCTTTTAAATTTTGTCTTTTTTGTGGATCGTAGGTGTCGTAAAATCCGGGAAGAATTCTTTCCAGACTCTGTTTTGTTGGAATCATGGCGCCAGGTAATAGCTCCCAATCATGCCATTCCAGCTGATCAGTAAGAATTGCAGTTTGCAATGTTAATGATGTCTGTAATTTTATGTTTTCCAGATCTGTATCGGAAGATTTCCAATAACCAGCAGAATTAAAACAATAACATTCAGCACCACTATCGATAACATTTTTAAAAGCGTCCACATCTTTGAAAAGTTCGTAAACCCTGAATGGATTGGCAAAAGGTTCAAAGACCAGATTATTCAATTCTTCTTCAGCAACATTTTCTGCACGATTACGTTTGGTAACCAGAGCTGCTCCCATTGCCACTGCCAGGAAGCTGTTATTGAATTTAAGGATAGGAGGGAGGATCGTATCTTTCATTAACCAGGCCAAAGCCTTTGGGAAACTACAGCGGTTAACCCATTTTCCCAAGAGATCACGATCAAGAATAGCCCGTCCGTTTGCTTGTCGAAGATCAAGACCCACAGGCAAAAGCTTTCCTTCTACATCCATCAAAGCATGATTCATCAACGAAATACAATATTTCCAATCAGGATGATCGACAGGACGACTATCTGTTTTATCAAAAAGAGATGGTTCCCAGACACGACACAGTTTGTTTTCTGTATCTATCTGGAAGGCATCGTCATGCAGAATAACTTTGCTGAATCCATCCGGCATTGTTCCACCATTATCAAAGGAATTTGTATGAGATGATTTTCCTGTACCGGAAAGCCCGTAAAAGGCAATTGATCTTTTTCCCAGTTCATGATATGAATTATCGTGGCAGGTAGTGAAATCAATTTCTTTTATTCCACCATGGCAAGCTGCCATTCCCAAACGCATTCCAGAAGTCCAGGCAAGAGTTAGAGTACCTTTTTTACGTTCGCCAAAATAGCGCATTCCCAGATTGAAAATTACATTATGTTTTTCATCTACCAGAGCTAACTGGGGGCTTCCAATATTTGTATAATAGTCATCATTACAAGTCCATTCATTAAATGCCACAATAATAATATCTTGAATGGGAAGTTTTTTACTTCTATTATATTCTTCTTCCAGCAATTCAAAGGGAGTGAAGTTGCAAAGCCAGTTAAATACATTCATCGCATCGGATTCTGTTGTAACCAAAGTTCCTTTGATCATTAAATCTCTATCCAATCCAATGATTGCTTCTGCTTTTATCAGCTTATTTTGATCCATTTGGAAAACTGCTTCTCTAATATCGCCTTCTACTTTTTTCTTTTCAAGCTCCGGAATTCGATTGTAGAAAACACGTGCTTTAGCAGTTCTGCCAATGATCTTGCCATGACAGTCATTAAGTACTTTTGCACCTTTAGGAAGACCAATTTTTTCAGCAAAATCGGGATAAATCTCCAAATCTGAACTTGATACACCAGGTTGAGAAAGAGCCATCTCATAGGCTTCTGCAGCAGTAACTTTTCGCACTTTTGAATTCAGCATAATGGTTTCCGCAACAGATCTGATCTGTGAAATGTTTTTTAGATCTTCATAATATTCAAAACTGGATTTACTAGCCATTACTCCTCCAAATTATCTATAATTTTTCATAATATATTTTTCGAATGAAATTTTAAGCAAAAAAAAAGCAGCTTATAATAGCTGCTTAAAATGTGTAGTAATATTAGATGCGATCTTGATATACACTAACGAATTTTTTTCCTGCTTTTTTGGTCTCGAATTTCACAAAACCATCAATTAAACTGAAAAGAGTATAATCATTACCAATTCCTACATTGTTACCCTTATGGATCTTGGTGCCGCGCTGACGCACAATAATATTACCAGCAACAACCTGCTGACCACCATATTTCTTAACTCCAAGATATTGGGGGTTACTATCTCTTCCGTTTTTACTACTTCCAACACCCTTCTTATGTGCCATAACAGCTCCTAGTTAATTATATCTTTAATCTTGATTTGAGTAAAATTCTGACGATGCCCTTGTTTTTTCTCATAACCTTTACGACGCTTCTTTTTGAAAACAATAACTTTTTTATCTTTACCGTGTTTTACAATTTCTGCTATAACTTTAGAATTCTTAACTGTGGGAGTGCCTATTACAGTATCTTTATCAGAATTCAAGAGCAAAACTCTATTGATTTCAATTTCAGCTCCGACTTCATACTCTTTCAAAAATGGAACTCTGATTGTTTGATCTTTTTCAACCTTCAACTGAGTCCCTTTAAATTCAATTATTGCGTACATTTAATACTCCTTACCAAATACCCAATATAAATTGGATGTACTTTTAAAACCTAACCAATTTTCAATTGGAACAACTAAAAAATTTTTAAGGGTTCATCCTGTCAAGCATTATATCTAACAGTAAGTTCTTTGTTATTTTTAAGAGAAAAAACCTGAAATTTATCAAGAGCAATTCGGGGGTTAGAATCAAATTCAAGTTTATTTTTAATATTGCTGAAGATGTCGGGATTAGTAGTAACAAATTCCATAACATTGGGGTGAACAACAATTTTCAGAGGATCTTTTTTAAGGAAATAACTGGCTCTTTGAAGCCAGCGAGATATTTTAACGGCAACGGAATCTCGGGACAGAAGTCTGCCGGTTCCATTACAGTGAGGGCATTGTTCAGAATATGTTAACAGTAAGCTGGGTCTTGTTCTCTTGCGGGAAATTTCGATCAAACCAAGAGGACTGAATGGATAAACTTTATTCTTTGCTCTGTCTCTTTTCATGGCACTTTTAAGTTCGTTAAAAACTAGTTTTTGGCTTTTTTCACGTCTCATATCAATCAGGTCTAAAACCATGATACCGGTAAGGTCTCTTAAACGGATTTGCCTGGCAATTTCTGTCGCAGCTTCAATATTAGTTTTTTCTATCGTATCATCATAGCTGCCTTTACCGACATAGCTGCCTGTATTTACGTCAATGGCAACAAGTGCTTCTGTTTGCTGAATAGAAATGTTACCACCACTAGGTAAATTAACGCGAGATTTAAAGATGGTTTCAATTTCTTTTTCTACACCGTAAGCATCAAAGATAGGTGAGTCTTCTTTGTATAATTCTATGCGGTTAATAAGTTCCGGTGTGACAGGTTTAAGGCGAGATATAATACGCGCTCGCAGTTTTTTGTCATCTACAACCAATCTGTCGATTGAGGAGTTGAAAAGATCACGAATTAAAGTGAAAGATAGATCATTTTCATCGTATATACAAGCTGGACCTTTGGCGAATTTTATCTGCTTTTCGACAAGTTTCCAGGTGCCTGCCAGTCCACTATATTCCTGATCGAAATCTTCTTCCTGAATTTTCTCGGTATCAGTGCGAACGATAAGTCCAACTGAATCATCTTTTAGTGCTCCCAAGATTTTCTTAATTCTGGTTTTTTCCTGAGCAGAAGTGATTTTTCTGGAAATTGCTATTTTTTTCCCGTTTGGCATGAAGACCAGGAATTTACCGGGAATTGATAATTTCCCTGTAACACGAGCTCCTTTTTTGCCCAGAGGATCTTTTTTTACTTGAACAACTATCTCTTGTCCAGGAGTTAATATTTTGCGAATTAACGAGGAATCATTTTTTTTGAATAGTTTCTTTTTTGCTTCTGATAATGTATTTATATCTATATCTTTGAAATGCAGAAATGCAGTTCTAGCTAAGCCAATATCTAAAAAAGCTGCACCCATTCCAGGAAGCACGTTTTTCACAATTCCTTTATAGATATTTCCTACTAATAATTTTTTTTCTTTTTTTTCGGCAAATAGTTCTACAAGTTTATTATCTTCGAGTATTGCTACTCGTGTTTCAAATGCATGAACATTCACGATTATTTCATTAAACATTTTAATTTCCTTTCAACAATTTATGTCCTTTTAAATGGTTAATTACGTCAAGGGTTTTCTGCCCTATCTTTTTCTTGACACCATACACGTCCCCGAAATTATTTGCAACCTGTTTGATGCGAGGTGGAGCAGTCTGGTAGCTCGTCGGGCTCATAACCCGAAGGTCGCAGGTTCAAATCCTGCCCTCGCTACCAATTTTTGCGAGAGTGATAGATTGGATTTAATTAGATTAAATTCAAATTAAACTCCAGCAGTAATAGTTCATTAGAGAAAGATAAAGTTTTATTGATGCGAGGTGGAGCAGTCTGGTAGCTCGTCGGGCTCATAACCCGAAGGTCACAGGTTCAAATCCTGTCCTCGCTACCAATTTTAAAAAAATAGATGGCGGCGTAGCTCAGTCGGTTAGAGCATCGGAATCATAATCCGAGTGTCCGGGGTTCGAGTCCCTGCGC
>QMNP01000012.1 GCA_003647825.1 Candidatus Cloacimonadota bacterium | reverse complement strand
GAAAAAGATTTTTTCAGAGATGTCAAAATATCTGAAACTCAAATACAAAGGCCGGTATCATGAGCAGTTACAGTTGAAGGTCAGCTTCTAATGAAAAAAAGGGGGTATGTATGAAATAGAATTCTCGAACTTGACTTCAGGAAGCCAACTTTTGTGAGTCAGCTTTGTTTAGCAAAATGAATAGAAATCTTCTTGCTGAATAAATAAAACGATCTTCACGGAATTTAAATGACAGTGGAATTAAGAAGGATACGAAATAAACTTTCCGAAACCTATCTTTGAGTTTCTCTTCGAAAGAGATTTCGGAAAGGTAACACCAGTCTCTCATTTTTAACTCAACGCTTCGCTATTGAGTTAAATCTGTGAGATTAGTAAAAAATCCTGGGTAGAACGTAACTTGATTCGGTTTTTTTTGGTAGAGATTCTAACCCTAAAGAAATTTGTCCCAATTCTGCCCCAGCTCATGGGTCATATATGTACCAATATTATTCAAACATAAATTTCTTAGTTCCATTACTCTTTATCCTTATTACCTTATCTTCTTAAAACAATTGCAGTTAGTTAGCTTTAAGCAACGTTCATCTCTAATGGCATAACAAATGCATTTTATTACGATATGAATTTAAATGTTGAAGATGAAATGAAGGAGGAGATTATAATGAATAGAAATACTATTTTAAAATATGCGTTTGTAATAATTTTATTTCTTACTAATTCAATACTCCCCGCTACAGAATATTATGTTTCTCCAAATGGAGACAATACAAACGGACTAAGCTGGGATACTGCCTGGAATGATATACAATTTGCAATTGATCATGTTGAGAATCCAACCACTGAATCTATTACGGTCTATCTATCGGATGATGTTTTTGTACTGAACAATGATGATATTTTAATTAATAGAAACTTCATGGATCTAACTATATCTGGTGTTCTAGCTTCCAGCACGTTTATTCAACCGGTAGCAGAAGGACCTGCTTCTAATAGAATATTTCAGATCGGTTCAGAAGATAATTCGGAAGAAGTAGTAACCATCAAGAAGCTAACTATCCAAAATGGGATGCTTAATGACATGTATGAATGTGGCGGTGGTATATTAAATTATGGTAACTTAACTTTGTTAGATTGTGTAATCCAAAATAATTCGGTAATACAATTTGGTGCCGGGATCTATTCAGAAAATAACCTCACAGTTGATAGATGCGAAATTTCTTCTAATTCTATTGTAGAACGTGAAGGAAATGATAATTCTCAAGGAGCCGGCATCTATATGGTAGCTAATTCTGGTTGTTCTTTAAATTTAGATATTTTAAATACAACTATCTCTGGTAATTGTGCCGCATTGGTTCAGGACACACAGGGAGTGGCAATATATTTACGCACAATTCGAAGAACGGGATCCATAGATGCAGATATAATAAACTGCACAATTGCCGATAATGAATGTTTTGTTGAAGAGGGTGTCGAAGGTAAAGGCTTATATTTAAATAATGCAGGATCATTAGACTTATGTATTACTAATTGTATCCTTTCAAATGGAAATCTTAACTATGATATTTATGGTGAAGGTGATTTTACTTTCAGTCGCTGCTCTACGATTTGCAGTGATGAATCACTGCCATTAGGTGGTGAAAGGGAAGACCTTAATTCTGTTGATCCATTACTTGGTGAGTTATTAGAGAATAATTCTATAAATGGCACAAGGACACATGAAATAGATGAGGCAAGTCCTGCTCTTGATGCAGGTTCTGTAGAATGTGAACTTTTTATAGACCAACGTGGTTTTGCTCGTGATGAATCACCCGATATTGGTTCATTTGAAGCTACTGATGATGCTCCCCTTCCAGTAACACTTTCCTCCTTTACGGCAGCTTATACAAATTCATCATCACAGATCAGTTGGACAACTCAGTCGGAAAGCAATAATCTAGGCTGGAATATCTATAGATCATCATCGACAGACTTCACCAATTCAACAACCCAAAATGGTGATCTCATAGATGGAGCTGGTACAACAACTATCGAAACAGAATACATGTTCCAAGATCCTTATGTTGTAGATATGGGATCTTCTTACTGGTACTGGCTGGAAAGTATATGTTTTTCAGGGGAATCAGCTTTATTTGGACCTATATGTTTAACAGTTCCAATTGATGGAGATGGGAATAACCTTCCTGTAGATCCCGATAATTTCGGATTACAACAAAACTATCCAAATCCTTTTAACCCAAGCACAGTAATTAATTTTAGTTTACCGGTTTCTGTACATTGTGAATTAACAGTATATGATGTAACTGGAAGAAAGGTAAATAACCTTTTCTCTGGCTCCATTGAAGCAGAAACAATGAATAGCGTGTTATGGGATGGCAGAGATGTAGCTGGAAAGCAGATTGCTTCCGGAGTTTATTTATATAAACTGAAAGCTGATAAATTTAACCAGACCAGAAAAATGATCTTGCTGAAATAATAATTTTCTAAGGTGAGTATTATGAAAAACAAAAGACAAAATGATGAGATGAATGAGTTTAATGAAAAGATTTTCAAAAGTTATTTTGAAAGATGTAGAATGAAGAAGTTGAATTCTCTAAATGATTCACAAAGACTTCTTATGCTCAAAGCACTTCATTCTAAAGAACCATTAAAATTTCTTTATTGCCATCTTAATTGACTAAGTAATAATTTTAAATCAATTAAATCACGAATTCTTATTTTTTTCAGGGATTCGTATATTCAATTAATTATTTGACAAATAAGTATATACAATAATTAGTAGGCTGTGTTGCAAATGTGAAAAATAAATTTTTTACGGAAGTAAAAATGAAGAAAATTTTAATCGTTGAAGATGAACAAATATTTGCTCAAGATTTGAAGATGATCATGGAAAGTGAAGGTTACAGCGTTGAATCTATTGTTGATTCTGGAACAGAAGCCATTAAGAAGATCGAACAAAATAAACCTGACATTATTCTAATGGACATTAAAATTCATGGGAAAATTGATGGAATTGATTTAACTAAAGAAATTCAGAAAAAAAATAATATCCCGATCATATATTTAACAGCTTATACAGAGAAATCAACAGTAGATAGAGCTATGGAAACCAATCCCGTTGCATACATGGTAAAACCAATTTTCGATAACGACCTTATTGATGTTGTGAAAAAGGCACTTAAATAAATCATATATAACAAAAAAAACAGCCTGCAATTGCAAGCTGCTTTTTTTGTTACTATAGTTTTATGCTGTTTTCGTTTCTTTACTTTTTTCGAAGGAAAAGATGGGTTCACTGTTTCCTAAAACCACTTCTTTCGAAATAAGACACTCTTTCAAATTATCCATATCCGGGATCTCATACATAATTTCTATCATGAATTTTTCCATGATAGCCCGTAAACCTCTAGCACCAATTTTCTGTTTAATTGCTATATGAGCAATTTCCCGCAAAGCATCAAGCTTAAACTCAAGCTTTACATCTTCAATTTCAAACAGTTTCTGGTATTGCTTACAAATTGCATTTTTAGGTTTCGTTAAAATAGCGATCAATGCTTCCTCATCAAGTTCGTGTAAAGAACTTACAACAGGAATCCTTCCTACAAGTTCTGGAATTAGTCCATATTTTACCAGATCATCTGGTATTACTTTACTGAAAAAATCAGTATCTGTGTCTAGAGTTGCTTTAATATCCGCATCAAATCCCACAGTCTTCTTTCTAAGTCGTTTCTGAATTATCTTCTCAAGACCGAAAAATGCTCCTCCGGCTACGAAAAGTATATTCCTGGTATCCATTTCAATAAATTCCTGCTGCGGATGTTTACGACCGCCTTTAGGCGGTACATTTACTTTAGCACCTTCCAATATTTTTAATAGAGCCTGCTGCACACCTTCTCCCGATACATCTCTAGTTATGGAAGGAGTTTCGGATTTCCTGGCGATTTTATCTAATTCATCGATATAGATGATTCCCTTCTCAGCTTTTTCAATGTCGTAATTGGCGTTCTGCAAAAGACGAACCAGGATGTTCTCTACATCTTCACCCACATATCCGGCTTCTGTTAAGGTTGTAGCATCTGCAATTGCAAATGGTACTTTAAGTAGTTTGGCCAGAGATTGTGCAATCAATGTTTTACCGGATCCGGTAGGCCCGATCATCAGGATATTGCTTTTCTCGATATCTATCTCATCATTTGGTTTTTGACGGAAAATACGTTTGTAATGGTTATAAACAGCAACAGAGATTATCTGTTTAGCCTTCTCCTGTCCAATTACATATTGATTAAGCAGCTGATGTATCTCTTTAGGTTTTGGCAGCACAAAATTCTCAAATTCATGTTTTTGATGATCTGCTGCAATAATAGTAGAACACATTGCAGTACATTCATCACAAATGTTTCCGCTGATCCCTTTGATCAGGAAACTTGTTTCAGTTTCGCTTCTTCCGCAAAATGAACAATGATGTAAATTTTTATTATCCAAAATTATTCTCCATTTTTTTCAGTGTTCAAAGATTCTTTTCGAGAAACTATCACTTCATCGATTAGACCATATTTCAAAGCTTCTTCTGCACTCATAAAGAAATTTCTATCTGTATCTTTCTGGATAGTTTTCAAAGGTTGACCTGTATGTTCATGCAGCATCTTATTCAGTTTTTCTTTCAAATACAAAATTTCATTTGCCTGTATTTCGATATCAGATGCTTGTCCTGTTACTCCTCCTAATGGCTGGTGGATCATAACTCTGCTATTTGGTAAGCCCAAACGTTTTCCCTTTTGACCCGCAGTTAGCAGAAGGGCTGCCATACTTGATGCCTGGCCAATACAGATCGTACTAACATCCGGTCGAATGAACTGCATTGTATCGTAAATAGCCAAGCCGGATGTAACAACACCCCCTGGACTGTTAATATACATATAAATATCTTTATCAGGATCATCTGCTTCCAGGTGAAGAAGTTGAGCGATAATTACATTTGCAACATTGTCATCCACTGGTGAACCCAGGAATATAATTCTATCTTTAAGAAGCCTGGAATATATATCGTAAGCTCTTTCTACCTGACCTTCCTGTTCAACAACTATAGGTACTAAAGGCATTATTTCTCCTCAGTTTTTTCTTTTTTTTCTTTTGGAAAGGGTACGAACTTTACATTACTTTCCAGGATTTCCATTATTTTGCGCTCTTCTGCAGAATATTTGAAATCTTCACTTTCCAATTGCTTTTTATACATCTCTTTGTACTTGTCAACTTCCATATTCAGGTTTGCAGCTGCTTCGGCAAAGATCTTCTCTTTGTCTTCATCTGTGACTTCGATCTTTTCCAGTTTCTTCAGCTCTTCCAACAAGAAGTGATTTTTCACATTGAATTCTGCCATCTGCATATACATTGGAACCAGTTTTTCCAATTCCATTTTATATTGTTCAGCATAAGGTTTTGCCATATTTTCGGCATATCCTTTTACCATGGAAGGAGGAACATCAAAAGGATTTAATTCAATGAGTTTTGCCAAAATTGCTGTTTTGCGATGCTCTCTGTTATCAGCATCTAATTTTTTCTTAAGTTCTTCTGCAATTTTAGAACGAAGATCTTTCATTGAGTCATATTCCAGATCCCTGGCAAAATCATCATTCAAATCCGGTAATACCATTCGTTTAATCTCTTTGATCTGCACCAGAAAATCTCTATCTTTAAGATCTGAGGTAATTTCTTCATCTTCAGATTGTTGAGATTTATTAAAAAGTTTTGTAGTAACTTCATCACCTACTTTTAAATCTGTAACTTTATTGTTGAAAGATTTTGAATATGAGTTCTTGCCAATTTCAAAAGTTCTTTCTACTTCTTTCGTTACATTCTTGTCATCGTCCAGGAATTTAACGGTTGCTTTTACAATATCACCTTCCTGGCTTATTTCAGGTGTTTCTTCCGTAGCCATTTTATTGCGGTAATCATTTAAAGTGGCGTCAACCATCTCTTCTTTGAAAACAGTTTCTTCAAAGGGAACTTCAATACCTTTATATTTATCTATTTTTACCTGAGGCATCAGTTCATATTTAAAAACAGCAACCAGGTCATTACCTTTATCCCATTCAACTTTAATTGGTTCACCCTGAGATATGGGGGAGATGTCTTTTTCAGTTAAAGCCTGTTTATAATATTCTCCCATCTTCTGGTTGATAAATTCTTCTTTTGCATGTCCTGCATAGTTCCTTTCAATCATGCTCAATGGAGCTTTCCCTTTTCTAAAACCAGGAATAACCACATAATTTTTGAATGAACGCAGTACTTTATTATATTCCTGCAGAGCTTCTGCAGAATCCACTGTAATCTCCAGCTCTTTTACACACTGGTTTACATCTTTAATTTCGACTTTCACTAATTCTCCTTTTTATACAAAAAATATGGTGCGAAAGAGGGGACTCGAACCCCTACAGGATCTCTCCCACTGGATCCTAAATCCAGCGCGTCTACCAATTCCACCACTTTCGCACTAATTTAACAATCTATTTCTTTTGATTCGCCAAGTTGATCAACATACTTGCGTCTTCTGAATCTGGTGCTAATTCTTTCCACATTGTTGCATAAGTAAGAAGCTCTTCATATCTTTTTTCCTGAGATAACTTCCAGCAAATGAAAGAAATAAAATCAACATTCTCTGGATCAAGCTCGATAGCTTTTTTTAAGAGTTCCAAAGATTTATCGATATCACCTGTTTTTGCATATTTGTTGCTCAAATTGATAATAGCGTCCAATTTACTTGGATCCATTTCTATGACTTTTTCAAAATTCTCTATTGTCTTTTCATCATTTTCTAATTTGTCATAAGCTAAAGCCATATTAAAGAAATTATCAACATTTTCCGGATTAACGTCTGCTGCACTTTGATACCAGATAACCGCATCTTCATAATTTTCATTATCAAAATAGGTATTACCGATCTGAGTTCTAGCCATATCATCTGCAGGATCCATTTCGGCTGCTTTAATTAGATATTCTAACGTTTTCGGCTGATCGCCCAAGTTGCTGTATTTGAAAGCGAGCATTTTTACAGTTTGAATACTATCAGGAGCTATGGAATAAATATAAAGAAATTTTTCTAGAGCTATAGAATCATCAGTCTCATTTTGTGCTTCTTTGAACATCTTTACCCAGCAGCTGCTGCGTAGTTTATGTAAATTTGCAATTTTATCATCATTTAGATTCGGCTTTTTAATATTTTTTTTGTAGAATTTCTTGGCTTCTTTTTTATCTGTTTTCAGTAACTCATCATATTCAGCAAGGATATTATCGATTTCATTTAAAATTCTCTGGTAATAAAGATCAGCTTGTTTGTAATCTTTATTTTGATCATACAAAATACCGGCAATTTTTTCCATTGCTTCAATATGATTTGGATTTTCTTCCAAAACTAATTCATAGAATGGCATTGCTTTTTCAAACCTGCCACCTTTAACGTGCATATTAGCACTTCGAAGGTTTTTCTTTCCTTCAGCTGTTAGATCTTGTGAAGAAGCCAACAAATTTACAGCAAAAACTGTAATTAACAAAAATCCGATTAAGATTTTTACTCTCATCATTCCTCCAATTATCATTAAATAATATATTCTTATGTATGTTATGCAAAATTTTTTGTTAACCTATTCAGTCAAGATATTTGTTCAAAACGTGCACTACCAGAATGTTTATGAATTTTTTTTCGGTTTTTTAGCAACAATGATGTTTAGCTGCATCAATTTATTTTATTTCAATTTCAAATGGCATGATAGTTTGAATTGGATCATCTTTAATGTTCTCAAAAATTGATTTTGCTTTATCTATTTTAAGTTCTTCAGGAACAGTTGATTCTAACAATTTAGCGGCAATATCAAGTTCCAGTTTTTCTTTTAGCAGTTCTTCCAGAAAATTCTTTTGCTGGGGATAATATGCCACTTTATAACTTGATGCTCCTGCTAATTCTGCTGCTTTTTTAATTGCATCAGATAATAAACCGATCTCATCGATCAACCCATTTTCCAAGGCATCGTTACTGGACCACACCTGTCCTTGTGCTATTTTTTCTATTTCTTCAATTGGCATAGATCTGCCCTCTGAAACACGCGATTTGAATTCAATGTAGGTTTTTTCAATGGAATTTCGTAATCCTTCTATTTCTGCTTTTCCTGGTTTTTCATATATACTGAATGCATCTGCAAATTTACCTCGTCCCATATCTTCTACAGATACACCAAATTTATCGGCTAATTCATTTATATTCATGAGCATCGAAACTACACCGATAGAACCAGTTATGGTAAAATCATCAGCAAAAATATAATCTGAATTCGAAGAAATATAATATCCACCCGAAGCAGCAACATTTCCCATCGAAATAACTACAGGTTTATGTTTCATTACCTGGCTTATCTTATTTGTGATAACTTCGGAAATGAGTGCACTTCCTCCTGGGCTATTTACTCTTAACACTATAGCTTTAATAGAATTATCTTTTTGCAGTTTATCTAAAATTGGATTGATCTTGCTGGCAGAAAGATTGGATCTGGCTGCAAAGGAGTTGCTGGGAGCGATATTTCCCTGAGCATAAACAACAGCAATCTTATAACCTGCCGGGATTTTCGAAAAGCTCTGAAATTGGTCTAAGGAAACTAGTTTCTCGTCCAAATTTAGATCAGTCAGCAGCTCATTGCGAAAGAGAAGTTCATCTACAAGATTATATTCCAGAGCCTTTTCCTGGCTGATGAAAAGATCTTCTCTGCTTTCATAAATGAATCTTATCTCTTCTGCTGAAAGAGAACGATTGGCTGCGATAACTTCTAAGATTTTGGAATAATATGAATCGTAAAGTCGATTTAAATTCTTTTTAACCGGTTCAGAAAAGCCTGTTCGGGAAAATGTTTCGCCAGCTCCTTTATATTTTCCTGCATGAACTACATTAACTTCTACTCCAATTTTATCCAGAAGGTCTTTGTAAAAAAGCACATTCCCGCCGACACCTGTTAATAAAATACCAGCGGAAGCAGAGGGATTCAAATAGATCCTATCGGCAATTGAGGCTAAATAATAATCCTGATTAAAAGTAAAATCAAGATAAGCATAAACAGGTTTATCAGCAGCACGGAAATCTTCCAGAGCGGCCATGATCTCATTTAAATTTGCATATCCGCAGGCAATGTAGCGTGGTTCTAATAAAATACCATCAATATTTTTATCATCTGCAGCTTTTCTGATCTTCTGCACAATTTCATGGGTTGCCGGCATTGTCTGATTAAAAGCACTATTATCAAACTCATTGTAGGTGGCAATAGATCCGCTCAGCTTAAGGTGTAGAAATGAGCCAGGAGCTGTTTTCTTAATTCGAAAGTTATCTGCCAATCCTTTGCTCATACGCGAAATTGCTGTAATGGAAGTAATGAAAATTATTACTAAAACTATTATTGAAGTGAGACAGCCAAAAGAAAACCATTTTGCTTTCATGTATTCTCCTAAAATTAATCTTTAATTTCTAATTCTTTGATCTTGCGGGATAGATTGCTAACCTGCAAACCCAATGATAGAGCAGTCTTTGAAACATTTCCATTATGCATCCTCAACTGAGTAGAGAGATAGCGAGTTTCAAACTGCCTTTTTTTCTCTTTGAACGAAATTACTTCGTTCCAGAAATCTGTATGAACCTTTTTCTGCCCTAACAACATTATGTCATCAGTTTCTATAATTTGTTTGGAAATAAGGATATAGATCCTTTCGATAAAATTCCGTAATTCCCTTACATTTCCTTTGAATTGCCAGGATTGAAGTTCTTTTAGCGTTGCATCGGGAAAGATCTTGAGGGGAACTTTTAGATCTTCAGCATAATAATGTGAATAATGATCTATTATCAGAGGAATATCTTCGGGATGTTCGCGCAGGGGAGGAGTGGTTATTGGAATCACATTTAGCCTGTAATAAAGGTCTTCTCTAAAAGTACCCTGTTCTACCAACTCTTCCAGATTTTTATGCGTTGCAGCAATAAGCCGTACATCAACCTTGTGTGTTTTATTGCCGCCAACCCGTTCAAATTCTCCTTCCTGAATAACACGCAGGATCTTAGCCTGCGCGTTTAAATTCATATCTCCTATCTCATCAAGGAACAAAGTTCCTCCATCAGCTTGTTCAATCTTGCCGTCCTTACTTTTTACAGCACCAGTAAAGGCTCCTTTCTCAAAACCAAAAAGTTCACTTTCTACCAGTTCATTGGGAATTGCAGCAGAGTTGAATTTAACAAAAGGTTTGGCTGCACGTTTGCTTTGATTATGAATTGCATACGCTACAAGCTCTTTACCGGTACCGCTTTCACCTCTTATTAACACTTTAGAATCGCTGGGTGCTGCTCTTTCTATCAAAGAAAGCATTTCTTCAATGGATTTACTGCTGCCAATAATCTGATATTGCTGGCTTACTTCACCTTTTAGTCTATCGTAATCCTTTGATATTGAACGGAATTCGTAAGCTTTTTTAATAATCACCTTTATCTTGGTAAGGCTAAGTGGCTTTTCCAGAAAATCATAAGCACCATATTTCATTGCCAATACTGCTTCTTTTATTCCGCTATGTCCGGATATCATTATAACTATTATTTGAGAATGGTTTTCCTTAATCTGTTTGAGGACATCTAATCCATTTGCTCCATCCAATCTTACATCTAATAGAACAATCTCCGGCGCAAAATCTTCTATTTTTTGTAATCCCTGTTTGCTTTTGAGCGCATACTGGCAGTCATAGCCTTCATCTTCCAATATATTCTTCAGCGATAAGCATATATTCATTTCATCATCAATAACTAATATTCTCATTTTTTCTCCGCATAATTTATATAAATATGAAAAGTTGTTCCTTCATCAATTTTACTTTCTACTTCTATTCTGGCCCGATTCACATCGATCAGCTTCTTCACCAGCGCAAGCCCCAATCCTGTTCCTTTCTTCTTTTTAGTGAAATAAGGCTCGAAGATCCGCTGTAGATCTTCCGGTGGAATTCCCTGACCTTGATCTGAGATTGTAACATGCAAGCCTGTATTCTCTTCTATAATGGCAAGTTTGATCTTTCCATCTTCTTCCGACGCATCAATGGCATTTTGAAGAATGTTTGTAATGATCTGGTAAAAATGGGTCTGATCAAATTTAATTGTGAATTCCTTTTCGCATTCGAATGAGATATCGAATTTATGGGTATAGGAAATTAATATGTCTTTTATGGTCTGAGCAGCATTGAACCTGGTGAATTCTGGATTTATATTTTTGGCAAAGCTGGAAAAAGAGTGAGCCAGTTTTTGCAGATTATTTATTTCCTGGTTTATTATTCTAACAGATTCAGGAAAGATCTCACTGAATTTATCTGGATCAAGTTCGTATTTTTCTTCTAATCTTTGAATTGAAAGTTGAATAGGTGTAAGGGGATTTTTTATTTCATGAGCCAAAATGCGAGAAAGTTCTTTCCAGATCATTTCTTTTTCTGCTCTTATCAATTTTTTCTGAACGGAATCCAATTCTCTACTCATACTGTTAAAAGAACTTTTAAGGTCTCTAATCTCTTTTATGCCGGTCTCCGGCAGATGAATTGAGAAATCTCCCTCTCCAATTTTAGAAGTAGCCCTACGCAGCTCATTTAAAGGTTTAGTAATGATATTAAAGATGATAATGAAGATTAAAACTGAGATAACTAACAAAAGGAATAAAAAAACCGCAGAATAGATCTGAGATTCATGCTGAACCATATCTGATGCAGCCAGGCTACCGTGGAATTCGTTGAGAAGTTTCATTGCTTTTAGGCTATCTTGCTGCGAAATGAAAGATAATTCTGCAAAAGCTTTATCCATTTCCAGTGTTTTAAAGGCATCATTAGCAAGTTTTTGTTTTCCTACAAAGAAGGCATTAAGTACAATTAGGCTGGAAAGATATAATCCTAAAAAAAGAATTATTACACTTGCTCTTAAACCAATTCGAATTTTCATATTTTACGTTTCAATGATTGGTTTTTTATATCTATGTTTTACTTTAGGTCTTTTAAATTTCCAAAGCATCATCATATCATATTCTCTGCCGATCGATTTTAAGCGTATTTTCTTGAGATGAGAAGTTATGGAGATGTTGCCTTCTCTAAATCCTTCACATTTACACACATAGTCAACGTTAGAAATAATCTCGATCAACTCTTCCATAGAAGCGGCAGTAGTTTGTGTTCGCTGTTCTTCCAGAAAAATCAAATAGATCTGTTCAAGCGGATTAAATAAAATTGAATGGATAAATTCATCCCGATAAACTGGTCCGTCTTCATCTGTAATATTTATATTAAAGAATATATCTATCTTCTGACCAGATTTGAAAAGTTCCTCAAAATCATTTTCAAATGCTGAAACCAGATTTGCTTTAATATAAACGTTACTCCCTAAAACAGTTGCAGTAAAATTTTCAAACGCAGCATTATTCCCTTCATAGGAAGAGAGCAGCAACATACTTAATGTAATTACTCCGGTTATGATCTTGCTTGATAATGCCTGAAACACTTAATATCTCCATATTAAAAAAATAGCCTCTAACAGGCTTATACCCGCTAGAGACTAAATTCATTAGCCTTTTACTTGTCAATATTTAAAATCCGAACCAGGGACCAATACTTATAGTAAGACCATTCATGGATGCGTCGGGAGCATTGAGCAGTTTTACAGATTCTCCATTGTGTTCTGCTTCCCAGCCGTTCGAGTTATAGCTAGCTATATATCCAACTTCTCCGCGAAAAGAAAGCCAGTCCAGGATACGCCACATCATTGTAGCCTTCGGTTGGAATAAAATATAATCAGATTCAATCTTGATTTTTGAATTGTAATCGTAATTATCATCAAAATCTGGATTTGGATTTTCAAAATCGAAATTGCTGATGGCGCCATTATCATCAACTTGAGTAATTTTGTAACAATTTTCGCCCCAACCAATCATAAATCCAACCGAAGTTATTAACTTTTTCGAAAGAGCGAATCGTTTATCAAGAGTTACACCAGCAAAACTAATATCATATTTTACTACTCTACTAACTGGAGTTGTAACTTGAACACCTTCATTAAAATGAGTCCAATCATACTTTGTGGTTTCCTTCTTCTCGTAACCAGCACCCATTCCACCAATGAACCAACCTTTTCCTACATTACCCATTCCACCACCACCGTGGATAAGGAATCCATCTTCAGAGAAAGTTTCGTCACCAAATTTCATTTCTGCCAGGAAGTCGTTGAATTCAGTAAGATCTGGCATAAACCAGATTGGATACCAGCTACCACCGCCGTGTCCTACAGAAAGTCTTCTTTTCTTCTCACCGGTTTTTGTAACAAAGATGTCCTTATCCGTTCCCTTTTTATTAAGAGTATCCAGTATAAGGGTTGTTTCATATACTTTTCCCATTCGGAAAAATTTTATATTGATCTCATCTCCGACTTGATGAGATTTTATTAAATTAAGCAAATGCTTCTCGAACTTTACTTTTTCACCGTCGAATTCCATGACAATATCACCTTTCAACATACCAGCTTTTTGGGCTGGACCATCATTTGTAACTCCGGTTAAAAGCACTCCATAGTTCTTTTCATAACGCATTTCATAAATATCTTCGAAATCCAGATCGGAAAGATAAACACCCATTTTAGGTGTGTCACTTTTAAAATCTTTAATGTTAATGGTTATTGGAACATCTTCTAATGCTTCATTAAACTCTTCACTAACCTCATCCATTGCTTCTTTAAATTCCTGCATTGCTTCATCATAATCTTCATCAGTTGTCTTGGTATCCTGTGCAAACAACATCATACTTGAAAATACCAGCAGGATTAAAATCCATCCTAATTTATTCATTATAGCCTCCTTTTCTGTTCCTATTAGTTAGCAGATGCTGTGCCAGATACATTTATATATACCTAATCTGCTACAGTACAGAAAGTTAATTGCTGTTATCGTGTCAATCCAATTTAAGCAGAGTTTATTTTTTTGATAAATCAGATGTTATGTAGTTATCAAATTTATATGGAAGGAAGGGGAGAAGAGTATCTGGATTGATGAGGTGAAGCGAAGAAGCGGGGAAGGGCGGGTAGGCAGAAGGATTAATTAGTTGATATGTAAATCAGTGAAGCAGTAATGGCCGAATGACAAGCGGGAGAATTTCAGTGATGGAATTTTAACAATCCAATGCTTCGATCATTAGTCGGTTTTTGTTAAAGAAAATTCTTAAAGTTGACTATCCCCGATGCAGAGCCAAGGGGTATTTCGCTAACTTAATTTCAGCAAGCTGAAAATCGAATTTTCAATATTTACCCCTCTGTTCTATCGGACATCTCCCCTAAATCAGGGGAGAAAGTTCGGACACTCCGATGCAGAGCATCGAGGAATTCTTAGATTAAATCCT
>QMNP01000011.1 GCA_003647825.1 Candidatus Cloacimonadota bacterium | reverse complement strand
TTGTGCTGAAACAAGGTTCACCACCAGAGATCAGTAAATGGTATGATGAGCTTTTTACCAAAGTAAATAATGATCCGGAATGGCGTGAATATTGGGAACGCGGCGGAATTGATGTTGTTTATAGAAGCTCTGAAGAATTTACCGAAATAGTTAACAAAGACAAAGAACAGTTCACTCATTATCTTCAAAAAATTGGCATTATAAATACCCAGGCAACAAACTTATTAGCAAAACTTGCTACCGGGAAAACCTTGAATTTCTTAGTTATTTTCTTCCTTGTTTTTCTTCTGGTAATCTGGTACATTATAAACCGATCAACCAATAGGAAATACCTTGCTGGAATTATGCTGCCGTTATTTTTCATTGCTCTTTCCATAGTATTCTTTCTGGTATCATATACGTTTCCCAATAACGAAAAAGTTGGCCCTTCGGTAGTTCCCAGACTATGGATATTGATACTTATTCCGTTAAATATTTTTTTAATAATAGATATAGTCAGTAAGAAAAAAGAGATTGAGAAAAACGCAGGAAATCAAACTGTTGTATGGGGATTTATCGGGCTATTGGTGCTATATTTATTCAGCATTTTCTATATTGGTTATTTTATCAGCTCATTTGTTTTCCTGTTTGTTGGAATTTATATGCTGGGATATCGTAAATATCTAACAATGTTGATGATCTCTGCTGGCTGGCTGCTGTTTTCATATCTAATATTTTACAAATTACTTTATGTCCCACTTCCAGTGGGGAAATTAATAGAGATGTTATTTTAGGAGTTGTATGGAAATTTTAACAAATATGGCTCAGGGTTTTAGCTTTGTATTGGGATGGCAGCCGATCTTGTTTATAATACTGGGTGTGATCATGGGAATTCTGGCAGGAGCCATGCCGGGTCTTTCTCCTTCGATGGGAGTTGCTCTGCTTGTTCCATTCACTTACGCTATGACGCCAACCCTGGCTCTGATATTATTAGTTTCGATATATATTGCAGCCAATTATGGAGGTTCAATTACCGCTGTTACTATTAATGCTCCCGGTACGCCATCGGCAGTTGTTACGTCGTTCGATGGATATCCGCTAACTCTTCAGAATAAGCCGGGAATGGGGTTGGGAGTCTCGCTGGTTTCATCTACAATTGGCGGATTTATTGGAACGATCATTCTTATATTATTCAGTGTCCAATTGGCAAAAGTGGCAGTAAAATTTCATCCTGCCGAATATTTTGCTTTAGCGATTTTTGGCCTTACTACAGTAGCTACATTAGGTGGAAAAAACTGGGTAAAAGCTTTTGTAGCTGCTATGTTTGGACTTCTAATCAACACAATTGGCATCGATCCGATCTCAGGTGTAAGTCGATTTACATTTGGCTCGGTTAATCTTTATGATGGATTTTCTTTGATACCCGCCCTAATCGGGCTTTTTGCACTCAGCGAAGTTTTCAAACAGATAGATGAACAAAATTTTAAAAGTAAAAAAATTGAATTAGAAAAGACCAAGTGGCCAACAGTTTTAGATTATTGGAAACTGAAATTAACCATTGTAAGATCTTCAATAATGGGAACTCTTATCGGAATATTCCCGGGAGCAGGAGCAACAATTGCAGCCTTCATTTCTTATGATGTAGCCAAAAGAACAAGTAAAGAACCGGAGAAATTTGGGCATGGAAGCCTGGAAGGAGTTGCCGCAGCAGAAGCTGCCAACAGTAGTTCAGTAGGTGGAGCATTGGTGCCGCTTCTTACTCTTGGTATTCCGGGAAGCGCTTCTACAGCCGTACTTATCGGTGCTTTAATGATCCATGATCTTACACCAGGTCCCCAACTATTCAATAATAATCCTGAAATTATTTATGGATTATTCGCTAGTTTACTAATTGCAAATATTGTTCTGTTGGTTCTTGGTTTATTCGGTAGCAGATTATGGGTTAAGGTTACTGCCGTTCCAAAAAAGATCCTTTATCCTATGATATTCACAGTTTCAATAATCGGTAGTTTTGCAGTAAGATACTCTTTCTTTGATATTGCGGCATGCCTCGGATTTGGAATTTTCGGTTGGATATTGAGAAGATATAACTACCCTGTTGCACCAATCGTACTAGGAATTGTACTGGGAAACATAGCAGAGACAAATTTTCGTAGAGCGGTAATGATGGGAGATTACACTATTTTCTTCACTCGCCCTGTAAGTTTGATTCTATTGATATTGGCACTAGTCTCTTTTGCCTGGCCTATTTTACAGAATAAAATATATAATAAAAAGATGCAAAAAACAAAAAATGAGAACTAAAAATGGAGGAGAAATGAGAAAGTCGATTGTTTTATTGTTTGTTGTTCTTTGTGTAGGGATTTTATCCGCAGAAACATCCACCGGAGGAACTTCATGGGAAAGTGGGATACTGAAATGGACATCTGATGACGGAAATTTCCAAACACGTCTTGATGTTCGTATGTATCTTGATTTTGCACAATTTTTAAATAGTGAAAATGATTTCCGAAACGGTACAATGCTTCGTCGAGGAAGATTTGCAGTGAAATCTAAATTATGGGAAGTGTGGAATGCAGAATATGACATGGATATTGCTGACAATTCTGTTGAAGTTAAAGATATGTGGTTCAGCTATAATGGCTTTAAGAATGGTTTCATTAAAGTAGGTCATTTTAAAGTTCCATTCAGTTTAAATGAGTTAACCAGTTCAAGATTACTTACGTTTATGGAAAGAGGATATCCGAATGTTTTTCCACCTGGAAGAAGATCTGCATTAGGTGTTACAAAATGGGGAAATATATGGCATTTATCAACAGCAGTTTATGGACAGGAACTTGCAGAAAAAGAACAAACACGAATTGATGAAAGTATTGGTTTTGCAGGTCGTTTTGCTCTTTCACCAAGAATTGGTGAAAAGTTATTATTTCATTTAGGTGCTGGTGGTGTTTATCAAACACCTGATAATGATAGTGAATCAATTGAATACAAAATTGAGCCGGAAGCAAAGATGGGAGATTCTGAAATTCTTGTTGCCGATATCAGCGATGTAGAAACAATCATCTTATACGGATTGGAAGGTGCTGTGAAGTATGATAATTTCAGCATACAAGGTGAGTACATTCAATCAAATTTAGCTCGTTTAAATGATCTTGAAGATGTTACGTTCAGTGGATTTTATACATTCTTAAGCTGGATAATTACAGGGGAAGAACGACCATATTATGTTAATGAAGGAGAATTTGGGCAGGTAATTCCTAACAGTAAAAAAGGTGCTTTTGAGCTCGCTGTGCGATACAGTCATTTAGATTTAACAGATGAAGATGCTCTTATATTTGGTGGAATGGCAAACAATATTGTTGTTGGCCTTAACTGGTATGCAAATCCAAATTTACGTATTATGTTAAATTACAATATCGTTGACAATTCTGAGAATGCCAATATGGGTGGGTCATTGATAGGTAATGATGATTTCAATGTGTTCCAAATGAGAGCAGTAGTTAATTTTTAAGGAGATAATTATGAAATTTTCAAAATGGTTTTTACTAAGTATTATTGGGATGTTCATTATAATGGGATGCAGCCTGGATGAATCAACAGGACCAGAGCCTGAGCCAGAACCAGAACCACTCAATATTCTTTGCATAAATGAATTTTTAGCAAGTAATGATACTGCAAATGAAGATGAATTTGGCGGTTTTGATGATTGGTTTGAACTTTATAATGGTACTGCAGCAGCTATCGATATTGGCGGAATGTATGTAACTGATGATCTTACCGATTTAGCAAAATATCAGATTCCAGATACAGATCCAACCTTAACCACTGTTCAGCCTGGAGAGTTTTTGTTGATCTGGGCAGATAGTGAAACTGAACAGGGTGTGTTACATGTAGATTTCAAGCTTTCAAGCGGTGGTGAAGACTTGGCAATAACAGATGTGGATGGTGTTACAATAATTGATTCTTATACATTTGGTGGACAGACAACAGATGTTTCAGAAGGTCGCTTACCGGATGGAACCGATAGTTGGTCAACTTTTGATGCACCAACACCAGGAACAAGTAATCAGTAAATGAGAAATAGGTTGAAACTTTTATGCTTAGAAGTTTCTTTGTTATGTGTGAATTAAAAGAAAAAAAAGCGGAGGGTAAAATGAAATTTGTAAAATGGTTAATTATTCTGGCAGCAGGCATGTTCCTGCTGATGGGATGTAGTGATGATGACGACTCAACTGGACCAGATACATCTGGTGCAAATCTTGTCATTAACGAATTTTTAGCAAAAAATGATTACAACATTGTCGATGAAAATGGTGATAATGATGACTGGATTGAGATTTACAACGCAGGAGATGAAGCAGTAGATATTGGTGGAATGTATGTAACTGATGATCTTACAAATCTTATGGCATATCAAATTCCAACAACAGATCCTGCAGCAACAACTATTGGAGCTGGTGAATTCTTACTTTTATGGGCAGATAAAGAACCAGATCAAGGAATACTTCATCTTGATGAAGTTAAACTTTCTGCCGGCGGCGAGCAGATCGGGCTTACTGATGTTGATGGAACCACTATACTGGATTCATTAACTTTCGGTGAACAGTTGGCAGATATCTCTTATGGCCGTGTACCAGATGGAGAAGACACATGGAATTACTTTGGTGCTGGCTATACAAGCATGCCAACTCCTGGTACTGCAAATGGTAGTGGAGCAACACCAGAAGCAATATTCTATATTAATGAATTCTTAGCAAGCAATGACACAACCCTAGCTGATGAACACGGCGATTTTGACGACTGGATCGAGATCTACAATGGTGGAAATATTGCGGGTGACATTGGTGGAATGTATTTCACTGACGATCTCACAGAACTTATGAATTCACAAATTCCTACTACATTTCCAGATTCAACAACAATATATCCAGGTGAATTCTTGATCATCTGGGCAGATAAAGAACCAGAACAGGGCATTTTGCATCTTGAAGATGTAAAGCTCTCGGCAGATGGTGAGGACATTGGTTTGACAGCGTCTGATGGAACAACAATCATCGATTCATATACATTTGGGGAACAAACAACTGATATTTCTGAAGGAAGATTACCAGATGGAACTGACACATGGGAATTCTTTACTATTCCTACACCAGGTGCATCTAACGAATAATGTAACTTAATTAAAAAGCAGCAGGGCTAACGCTTCTGCTGCTTTTATTATGGGAGACTTAATGAAGTACCAATTATATTTAACTTTAATGATATCATTATTTATCATTATGTCCTGCAGTACAGAGGAAAGTAGCACGGAACCGGAAGATCAATTTGTTTTGGTTTTAGATTTCGAAGTAGGATTAGATATTGCTGAGCCATCAGGATTAACTTATGATCCCACAACCCAAACACTATGGACTGTAAACGACCCGCCTACAAATCAAATATATAATATTGGTTTAGATGGCGAATTATTACAAACACTTAGTTTTGTAGGAAATGATCTGGAAGGAATTGCTTTTGATACCAGCACGAATACATTGTGGATCGCAGAAGAAGAATTATCTGAAATAGTAAATGTATCATTACAAGGCGAAGAATTACAACGAGTTGAATTGAACATTTCCCAATACTATGGTGGAACAGGATTAGAGGGATTGTGTCTTGGAAATTCGGGTGAGTTCTTTCTTCTCAAAGAAAGGTCACCGGGAATGTTCATTGAAGTTAGCGCTGATTTTGCAACTCTAACAGAAACAGAATTAACATTTGCCGATGATTATTCTGGTATTTGCTATGATAGCACAAGAGATGGATTCTGGATCGTTAGTGATGAATCTGAAATGCTCTATTTATGGGATTTAACAAATGGTGTGCGAGAACAATATTCATTAGGATTTTCAAAAGCTGAAGGCATTGTATATATTGCAGAAACAAATTCCTTTTATATTGTAAGTGATTCTGAAGAAAAATTATATAAATTTCATATAGAAGAAAATTAAAAGTTTCTTTAGATTATTTTCTTAGGTCTTAATACTAGGACATTAGCACATTTTGTCATTCCCGTGAAAGCGGGAATCTATCTCTTGTTACTTTCAACTAATTATTTGTATCCTATGAACTATGTTTTTAATTTCTTCTTCTCAGCTGCAGGGAACAGAATGTTATTTAAAATTAATCTGTAACCAGGTGAATTTTTATGCAGATCTAGAACAGTTTCAGGATCACCAATTTTATGCTGATAATCCTCCGGATCATGTCCGCCGTAAAATGTGAAAGTTCCCTTTCCAAAATTTCCATGTAAGTATTTTACTTCTTCCACCTGTGGAGCTTCGCCCAGAATTATTACAGAGTTTTTCACAAATCTTTTATGGAAGGAAGTTGTCTGCCCCAGAAAACCATTGATCACACTGGTGTGGCATTGAGTAAGCATTGTTGGAACGGGGTCGTATTTAGCAGAAAAATCAAAGAGAGAAAAATAATCTGCTTCTGCTCCGCGTAACTTTGCATAATCACTGGCATCGATAGAAGAGAATTCATACTGATAAGGATTGGTTATAAGACTGAAATCTTTGAAGGCTAAAGTTTGAGAATAATCGATTTTTGCTGCGTAGTCAGGATCGATGCCATCACCATCGAAGACAGCATCACAAATATCCACATTGCGGGTGGCCAGTGCAATATCAAAAGTATCTGTGGCAGCACACATAGCAAATAGAAAACCACCATTTTTTACGTATTCTTTAATCTTTTCTGCCACAGCATGTTTTAATTTCCAGACTTTATCAAATCCAAGCTTTGCAGCAATTTCTTCGTTAATTCGAACATCTTCCTGGTACCAGGCTGCATTACGGAAGCTGGCATAAAATTTTCCATATTGACCTGTAAAATCTTCGTGATGCAGATGCAGCCAGTCGTATTTATCCAAATTACCCAGCAGTACGTCTTCATCGAAAATGGTTTCATATTCTATCTCTGCATAAGTTAGTGCCAATGTAACAGCATCATCCCAGGGTTGGGCGTTTGGTGGAGCATAAATGGCAATTGTCGGCTCTTTTTCCAATATTACAATATCCATGTTTTCCTGTTCGATCTCAGAAGATATTGCGGCGATTTCACCACCGGTGATAATTTCATAACTTACACCACGAATATTACATAAACCTTCGATTTCCTGTGAATCTGGAATTATCCAGGAACCACCTCGGTAATTCAGCAGCCACTTAACAGCAAATTGTTTCTGCAAAGCTGTAAATGTAACACCATAAGCTTTCAAATGGTTGGTTTGTGTTAGATCCATTGGGATCAGGATTTCCGCAAAAGCAGAAAAACTGATGATGAGAATTAGTATTATTAAAAAATATTTCATGTTTATCCTTTTTCTAACGGTCGAGGCGACTGTCTTACAACACCTGTATCACGTTCACCTTGAACGTACCCGACAGTCGAGGTGAGTGTTTTACTTTCCTGTATCATATTCATCTTGAACGTGCCCAACAGTCGAGGTGACTGTTTTACTTTTCTGTATCATGTTCACCTTGAACGTGTTTTTGTACACAAAGTAACAATGATTTTAAATTATAAAAGATCCAAGCCCAATTCATATTCCAACTGTTTTTCTATCCAGGTAAATTTCCAATTTTTTATCTTTGAAACCAATTTTGCTTTTACAGGATTATTAATAATGTACCAAGCGATATTGTAAAATTCATCATTGTTTCGAACGTAATGATCATAATATTCACTTTGCCAAAAATGACCTTTCCGATTAAGAAGATTATTGATCTTTTTTGAGGTTACACCTTTGTGTCCATGCATAATTTTTGCAATTGAGAAAGGTAATTGATCAATTTCAGGCTTTGGTTTCATTAGAACATGGACATGATTGGGCATGATACAAAAGCAAAAAAGTTCATATTGTACTTGATTCATTTTCAATAGATTCTCAAAAACTATTTGTCCAATATCAGCTTTATAAAGCCATTTGGGACCTAGTTTACACATATCAAGATATTCATCGTAATCAAAAAAATACTCATGAAAATTCTTTTTAGCCCGTGAATAATTGTTTCTATACTTCATTGGAAGTGGAAAATAAAGTCGATAAGTTACAAATAATATTCCATCAACAGGCTGAATATGAGGTAGGTTTCTTCGATGAAATACCTTATAACTTAATGGATTTTCTCTCATAATACTTTTTTTAAACCATCAATATTCTGAAAACAACTTTTCTAACAGTCGAGGCGACTGTTTTACTTTCTTGTATCATGTTCACCTTGAACGTACCCAACAGTCAAGGTGACTGTTTTACTTTCTTGTATCATATTCACCTTGAACGTACCCAACAGTCAAGGTGACTGTTTTACTTTCTTGTATCATATTCACCTTGAACGTGCCTTAACAGTCGAGGCGAGTGTTTTACTTTCCTGTATCATATTCACCTTGAACGTGCCCGACAGTCGAGGCGACTGTCTTACAACACCTGTATCACGTTCACCTTGAATGTACCCAACAGTCGAGGCGACTGTCTTACATGAATTCAGCAAATATCTCATTCGATACGAAATAAGCATCAGGCGTTAATCGAATAAAATCATTTTCGATTTCCAAGAGATTTTGCTGTTGAAATTTAACAACAGATTTCTGATATTTCTTTAGAAAATCCATTTTAAATTTCAATTTGAATTCCTTCAGGTTCATACCTTCTGTCTTCCTTAAAGACAGAAAAATAAATTCCTTCTCATGATCTTCAGTATTTAGTTTTTCTAAATTTTTCAATATCTGTTTAGATTGGATCAACTGGAAATACTTATCAAAATCAGATGGGTTTGTGTAGCGAGCATTATTCAAATATCCTGCGGCAGCTGGCCCCAGACCAAGATATGATTTATCATCCCAATAGCACAGATTGTGCTTTGATTCAAATTCGGGTTTGGCAAAATTAGAAATTTCATATTGCACATAACCAGCATCCAGAAGTTTTTCTCTGATCAGAAAGTAAAAATCAGAAACAATTTCATCCATGGGAATTTGGCTTTTTAGTGGATACAATGGAACATCATCTGCCAGACTTAAACAATATGTTGAAATATGGTCTGGTGCCAATTCAATAAATTTATCAATTGAAAATTGCAAATCCTCAAGAGTCTGGTTTGGAAGACCATACATCAGATCGAGAGAGATATTATTGAATCCAATCTCTCGTAGAATTTCGTATGCTGTTTCAGCTTGGGCTGAATTATGCAATCTACCTAATAATTTCAACTCTTCATCTTTGAAAGATTGAATTCCCAAACTGATCCTGCTAACAGGAATTGCAGCAATATCTTTAGCATAATCTTTATTTATCGATATTGGATTTGTTTCCAAAGTGATTTCTTCGATTTGGAATAGATCGAAACAATCTGTAATCGAGTTAATATCTTTTGCTGAAAGTAGGGAAGGAGTGCCACCTCCCAAGTAGATCGTTTTAGGTTTTAGCTCTAAATTTTGTTGCCGGAGTGCAATTTCTTTCCTCAGAAATCTCAGGTAATTTCGCTTTTTCTCAAGTGAAAATCTTTCCGAGTAAAATGAACAATATCCACACTTTCTTAAACAGAATGGAATATGAATATAAACGTGTTCTACCAGTTTATTTTTCAAGTGCTTTTTTCTGTTCCTTTATTAACTGTCTAATTCCAGTTTTAGCAGCTTTAAGCATAATTTTCAACTCACTATCGTCAAACGGAGCAGCTTCGGCAGTTCCCTGGATCTCTACAAATTTGCCGCTTTCGGTCATTACAACGTTCATATCCACATCCGCTCTGGAATCAGCTTCGTAATCCAGATCTAAAACCGGTTCACTATCCACTATTCCCACACTTATTGCAGCGATCATTTCTTTCAGTGGATTTTCAGAGATTAAACCATCATTTTGTAATTTAGCAAAAGCATCACAAAGAGCAACACAAGCTCCTGTAATGGCTGCTGTTCTGGTGCCGCCGTCTGCCTGCAATACATCGCAATCTATATTGATAGAGATTCCCGGGAATTTGGTCATATCCACCACAGCACGCAAAGAACGACCAATTAATCTCTGGATTTCTGTGGAACGGCTGTTTGCTTTACCGCGTTCGCGGCGGAAGCGTTGATTTGGAGCACCGGGCAGCATACTGTATTCGGCTGTAAGCCAGCCTTGTGGCGGATCTGCATTCTTTAAGAAAAAAGGAATACTTTCTTCCGTCATTACTGTGCAAATAACTTTTGTGTTACCCGTTTCTATCAGCACCGAGCCGGCCGGATGCATCAGGTAGTTACGGGTAATTCTTGTTTTTCGTTTTTTCATTTACTCAACCCCCAGCCCCTTCTCTCAAATTGAGAAGGGGAGTCAATTATTTCTTTGAATTATTATTACTAATTTTTCAATAGCTTTATTCAAATTGATAAGAATATCTTCATTGGAAAATCTGATAATACGAAAACCGAGTAAATTTATTATTTGTTTCCGCATCTTATCGTATTCTTTTTGAGTTTGATGAATACAACCATCTATCTCGATAACAAGTTTTGCTTCATGGCAGTAGAAATCTGCAATGAAGAATCTGATTTGATTATTCCAATCAAATTTAATAGGATATTGTCTTAATATTGTCCTTCGATCTGCCTGTTCCTAACGACTTTTCAGAAAACCTTCTCTGCTTTAGTTTGGTTCTTTCTGAATCTTCTACAAACTTCTCTAAGATCTTCTTTCAAATTTCTCTCACATATTCTTATGTTCCTCTTTTCGATTTTTTGAGAAGAGAGGAAAAGCAAGGTGAGTCACCTAATACAACGGCACGATCTTATTTCCCGGCACTTTCTTGATCACATTTTTAAGTTCTAATGTAAGTAGGACAGATGATAACTCTCCGATATTCATTCCACTTTTTATCAGCAGGCTATCGAAATAGATTTCCGGTTTATTATTCAGCAGAATCTGATATATTTTATCTTCTTTCACGTTGAGTTCAGGGAAGAGTCTGGTTTGCTCATCCAATACCAGATCGTATTCTTCCAGAATGTCCTGTGCACTAGTAACGATCTTGGCTCCAAGTTTTATCAAATAATTCGGTCCTTCGGTCTGTGGTCGATTTATATCACCTGGAAGAGCAAAAACATCTCGGTTTTGATCCATGGCAAATTTGGCGGTGAGCAGCGCACCGCTTTTACGCGAACCTTCTATGATAAGACTTCCCAAACTTAATCCACTTATAATACGATTGCGGGTAGGAAAGTTCCATTTTTCTGCTTTACTGCCAGGAATGTATTCCGAAATAATTGCTCCGGTTTTAATAATTTCATCAGCAATCTCTCTGTTTTCGGGTGGATAGATCTGATCTACTCCGGTTCCCATCACAGCATAAGTTCTGCCACCTTGATTCAAGGCGCTCATATGAGCTATGGCATCGATACCATAAGCCAATCCGCTTACAATTGTGAAGCCGACCTGAACCAGTTTTTCACCGATCTCTGCTGTCATCTGTTTGCCGTAATTGCTGGCTTTGCGCGTTCCCACGATTGCCAGAGTTCTTCGCAGATCATCTTTGTGCAGATTGCCGCGATAAAATAAAAATGGTGGCGGATCATAAATATTTCTTAGCAAATTCGGATAATCATCATCCAATATGGAAACGAATTTAATTTCGTATTTCTCAATCAATTTTTGAGTGCGCTGCCAGTTAGCTGGCTCAGTTGGATTGGAAAGAAAATTTTTGGCAGTTTGGGAAAGTGTTTCAATCTCCAGAAAAGCCTCAGGTTTGCCAATAAATTTAGTCGGTTCACCGAGGAGTTCAGCTAATTTAATCGCTTTGGCATTACCAATTTCCGGGGCTGCCATCAGCTGCAGCCAGGCTTTAATTTTATTTGAATTTTTCATAATCTTATATTTGCGAAACAGGAATTTCGCTAAAATTTATATTCCCAAACGGAAGTTTAGGAACAAGGTTATCTTCTGTAGCGGCAGATCATTGATCTGCCTTTTATAGGACAGCCCGATGGGCTATCCCTACGAGTAAATCTCTGGATTCACGATTTGTGGTGGTCGTTTGCCTTCCCAAATTGCCGCTGCATTGTCTGCACAGATCAATCCCATATTGGTTCTGGTTTCATTGGTTGCACTTCCTAGATGGGGAAGAAGAACTGCATTTTGACAATCTTTTAAACCCTCCACCATTTCAGGCTCATTCTCGTAAACATCCAGTCCTGCGCCGGCGATCCATTTTTCTTTCAGAGCTTTTACCAAAGCTTTTTCATCTACCACCGGACCACGAGATGTATTGATCAGATATGCTGACTGTCTCATCAACTTCAATTCTTTATCGGAAATCAAGTGGCGGGTTTCCGGTAACAAAGGAACATGGATAGAAACAAAATCTGATCTCTTTAATAAATCTTCCAATGATGTTTGCTCAGCCTGGATTTCATTTTCTATTGTACGATTTTTATCGTTGTATAGCACTTTCATGTTAAATCCTATTGAGCGTTTCGCAACAGCAGTACCAATCCTGCCGGCACCGATTATACCCAAAGTTTTGCCAGTGATATCTCCACCGAGTAGCAGCATGGGAGACCAGCCGGTAAAATTACCTGTCCGCATAAAAGTATCAGATTCAGGAGTACGGCGAGCGACAGAAAAAATCAGTGACCAGGCTAAATCAGCTGTAGCATTGGTAAGGACTCCTGGTGTATTGGTAACAGGAATTTTTAATTTCGAAGCTGTTCCTATATCAATATTGTTGTAACCAACGGCGTAATTTACAATTCCTTTCAAGTTTGGATTACAGACAATAATATCTCTATCGATAGTATCAGAAAGTAAACAGAGAAGAATGTCGCACCATTTGGTTCCATCGATAATTTCTGGTTTGGTTAAAACACGATCATGCGGATTTACTCGAATTTCAAATATTTCTTCCAGTTTTTCCATGGCAGGTTTGGGCAGCAGTCGGGTAACGAAGATTTTTGGTTTCAATATTTCCTCCGTTTTGTAGTAGCCGATCATAGGTCGGCTTTCTTCTAACAGCGCAATGTGCTATCACTACGAACACTTCAATATAATCGAGAATTTTCCTTAGAAGAATATGCAAGAAACGTCAAAAAAAAGATTTCTTATTCAACTTCCTTGTCATATTTTTTTATCATCTCAAACAGCAATCTTTTCATTTTATTTAAATTCTCTCCTGTTATAGAAGAGACGGGATAAATATTTTCATGAAATTTATTTTCGAATTCATTTTTAAGGATTTCTAAAAGATCTTTTTTATCATCAGGATCAATAGTGTCAGTTTTACTGAGCACTATGAGATGCGGTTTCTTATCTAAATATGGATCATAAAGGTGCAGTTCTTTCTTCAAAATTTGATAATCATAAAAGGGATCATTGGAGTTCATGTCGATGAGGAAGAGCAGTGTTTTGGTTCTTTGAATATGACGCAGAAATCGATCACCCAATCCTTTACCATCGTGTGCCCCTTCTATAATGCCGGGAATATCGGCCATTACAAAAGATTCATAATCACTTACCTGTACAACGCCTAAAGATGGTGCTAAGGTTGTGAATTTGTAATCAGCAATTTTAGGATGAGCATCTGAAACTTTACTGAGCAGGGTAGATTTTCCAGCATTAGGAAATCCAACCAGTCCTACATCAGCCATGAGTTTTAATTCCAGCTCCAGCTCTTTATATTCGGGGTCGCCACCGGGTTTGGCATAGCGTGGCGCTTTATTGGTGGGAGTTTTGAATCGTGCATTTCCACGACCACCATTACCACCTTTGGCTAAGACAATTTCCTGACCATGCTCCACCAATTCACCTAATCGTTCTCGTTTGCCTTCAGTGATATCGAATATAATAGTTCCAAGCGGCATCTGCAAATAGACGTTTTCTGCTGAAGCTCCGGTTTTATCACTACCCTGACCATGCTGACCTTTTTTACCTTTAAAGAGTTTATTGAAACGGAAAGCAACCAGTGTATTCAAATTTTCATTTCCTACAGCAATTACATCTCCGCCTTTTCCTCCATCACCACCGTCAGGTCCGCCTTTGGCTACGAATTTCTCGCGGCGAAAACTAATACAGCCGTTGCCGCCTTTACCAGATTGAACTTTGATCCTCGAATAATCTATGAACATATATTTTCCTTTGATTTTATCTTAAGGCATTTGAATAAAAAAGCTTTATGGAGTAAAGAAGAAAATTAGTAAATATAAAAACCTTCCGAAGTTTTCGAAGACTTCGGAAGGTTTGAGCTTATTCATGGATTCCCATTTTCATGGGAATGACAAAGTTATTTCATTAATAACATTTTGTTATAGGAATTATAATCGCCAATTTTAGTTTGATAGAAATAAACTCCACTGGAAACAGTTTTTCCCGTATCATCTTTTCCATTCCAAATCGTCTGATAATAACTTGGTTCTTTTCTTTCCCGAACCAGAGTTTTCACTTTTTCGCCCTTAATGTTGTAAATAACTATTGTAACATCTGCAGGTTCTGAAATCGCATATTTTATAGTTGTAGTC
>QMNP01000010.1 GCA_003647825.1 Candidatus Cloacimonadota bacterium | reverse complement strand
TATATAAAATTTGCATTATAAGATTGGGTAATAAAAATTCTTTTCTTTCAAAGAAATAGTTTGGTGTTGTACAATAATCAATTGATTTTATTAATTTCTTTCAATTTTACCTTCAGAATACTCGAAATTGCGAAAAACGGGTTCTAATGGCCGATCTGGTTCTAAGTAGTGTAATTTGTCATGAAAAACTGTACAATAACGTAGAATTGCTTAGTTTCTTCCTAAATGGTGAATATTCCTCTCAAGGTTTTTGAAAATCCGGTGTTTGATATACACACTTCTACCCTATCGTTAATTTCTATGGATCCAAAATTCGACTTTTCAAAATGCTATAATTAATGTGAATTGTTACTAATTATATGATTTTATTCTTTACAATTTTTTTTACATAATATAGATTGCTTGCATAATTCATAAGTAAATATGATAAAGTACTTTACACAAAGTATAAAACTTGATCGTAATTGCGTGGTAACAATGGCTGATACATATGATCGTAAATCTAAATTGCCTTTAGTAACCGCGAATTCAAATTGAAATTTGGAGTAAATATGAAACAAATTAAAGAATTACTGACACAACTAAAAAAAGCAGATGAAAAGGAACAAATTCAATTACTATTAGAATTTTCCGAAAAGCAAAAACAGCAATTAGAAAATGAAATAAAAACAAATGAAACGCTTAAATCAAGCTTAGCACATTACAAACAGTTATTTAACTTATTACCGAATGGTGGTGAGGTAATAGATGCAAAAGGCAAGATAATTGATTGCAGTATAAACACAGCAAAAATGATAGGTTATGAAGTTGATGAGATAGTAGGTAAACACATAATAAAATTTGTAGATGAAGATACTGCAAAAACTTTTAAACAGAATTTCCAAAAACTGCTTTGTGGAAAGTCACTTTCTTTAGAGGGTTGTTTTGTGCATAAGAATGGACGCAAAATTAATGTAATACGATCAGCTCAGCCAATTCGTAATGCAGAAAACGAAGTTACGGGTGTCCTTGTTGTAAGCACAGATATTACAGAACAGAAAAAAACAGAAGAAGAGCTTTTAAAAAAGACCATACTTCTTGATAATATAATTAACAGAGCCAGCAATGTAGCAATAGCTACAACCGATCTTGATTTTAGAATAACTTCATATAATGATATTGCAAAAAACTTCTTTGGTTATTCTGCAAAGGAAGTAATTGGAAAGACAGTTCATGAAATGCATATAATGGAAAACGTTGAACCAGAGCGACTGGAAAAAGCTTTAATAATCGTAGAAGAAACGGGTGAATATAACTACTTTGTAAATCAGGAAGTAAATAACGAAAGACGAGTACTATCTTCTCGTGTAACAAAAATGTTAGATGAAAAAGGAAAAATGACAGGCTATGCACTTTTCAGTCAGGATGTTACACAACTTGTTCTTGCAGAAGAAGCATTAAAAGATAGTGAATCTAATCTTCGTCAAATAATCGACCTTGTTCCCCATTTTATTTATGTTAAAGATGAAGATGGCAAAGATGTTCTTTTATATAAAGCTGTTACTGATGCTTATGGCATAACCACTAAGGAATTTATTGGCAAATCTGATATGGACATTACTCCTGATAAGAAAAATGCAAAGAAATTCTTTAAGGATGATTTGGAAGTAATAAATACTGGTAAACAGAAATACATACCAGAAGAACAAATTACTGATTCAAAAGGAAATATCAGGTTTCTGGAAACAACCAAAATTCCTTTTAAAACATCAATGACAAAAAAACGTGCGATACTGGGTGTCTCCATTGACATCACCGAACGCAAACAGGAAGAAGAAAATCAGAAAGCAAAAGTGAAACAACTACAAATGATGAATGATATTATGGTTGGTAGAGAACTTACTCTGAATGATACTAGAAAAGAGGTTAATGAGTTACTGGAGAAATTGGGTGAAGAACCTAAATATGTAGTAATTTCTACAGATTAATTGAAACATAACCTCTATTTATTATAGAAATAAGCAGCTTATTATTTCCTGGTCATATCATTGGATGTGAAGCTAAAATGTTTTTGAATTAATTCGTTTTGCAGAATAGCAGGAAGCTTGCATGATCGTTTTTCAAATAGATTTCATCCAAAATGGAAAATATTCGGTTCCAGGTTTTTTAGAATATCCAATGTTTAAAATTCACACCTCTACCCTATTGAAAAACTCAATAAACCAGTATTTTCCAGATATTTCCCATATTTAGAAATCGATTGATAAATGTAGATCAATAGCATACATTAATTTACATAATAAAAATCTTTACTTTTATTTTAATAATTATTTATTCGTTTATCAGAGAGAGAGCGATTAATGATTTTTCTGGAGAAAGAAGAAAATGGAACTAATAATCAATCAATTTTTGAACTATCAAAATGAAATATAAAGATCTTATCTCTCTGGAAACTGTATCTTAGATATCAATGGCAATATTATCAAGGCTAATCCCGCTTTTATTAATATCTGGGATTATGATTAAATAGAGGAAACGACGGGAAAGCCTATTCCCTGAAAAAAGATGAAACTTTTAAAAATAGTTTTAACGCTTAATAAAATCGATAAATGGGAAGGTATATTTAAAGGTTTAAAGAAAGACGTTTTTCATTTTATACTTTTATTTTGGCTAAATTTTTTAAGATGAGAAGGAAAATATTATGAAAACAAGAATTGTTTTTACAGTTTTTTTGATTGTCCTCTGTGTTTTTTCTTTATCAGCAAAAGAAAAATTACATTTGAAGATCGGTACTTATGAAAATTCTCCCAAGATTTTTACTGATGATAATGGTGAAATAAGCGGGTTCTGGGCAGACATTACAAAGGAAATTGCAAAGCGGGAAAACTGGGAAATCGAATGGGTACATGGTACTTGGGATCAATGCTTGCAGAGATTGGAAAATAAAGAAATCGATATAATGGTTGATGTTGGTTTAACACCAGCAAGACAAAAAAGATTTGCATTTTCAAATGAAATCCTACTTTTGAGCTGGACAAGATTATACACGCAAGAAGGAACTGAGTTACAATCTATACTTGATCTCAATGGAAAAAAGATAGCAGGGTTGAAAGGAAGTTTTAATATCGAAGGACCGGAAGGATTAAAAGATATAGTCGATAAATTTAATATAAACTGTAAGATCATTGAAATGGATGATTACATCAAAGTTTTCGAAGCTCTGGATAAAAAAATAATATATGCAGGAATTACTAATAAAGATTTTGGTGATAAGCATGAACAAGATTATCGGGTTGAAAGAACCTCTATTATATTCCAGCCGGCACGAATGCAATTTGCTTTCACCAGAGATTCTGAACTTACACCGCATCTTATTGATAAAATTGATCAACAAATCATTAAGTTAAAAAAGGATACGAACTCCATTTATTATAATTCGATGGAGAAATATCTGGGAGAACAGGAAAAAATCACAGTTTTTCCTCTTTGGATAAAAATAACAATAGCGATCATATTAACATTTGTAATAATTTTCTGGATTTTTATAATATTCTTAAAAAACCAGGTAAAACATAGAACTCAAGAGCTTGAGCAGGATATCACCAAGCTAAAGCAAGCCGAAGAGGAGATTACTAAACTTTCTAAGATAGTTGAAACCACATGTCAATTAGTTGTACTAACAACAATTGATGGATCTGTAGTATATGTGAATCAAGCATATCTTGATATAAGTGGTTTTATAGAAAGTGAAGTTATAGGCAGCTCTATGTTTGATTTTACAGCTGAAGAAGGCATGAAGATTCTTAAGGAAGAAACAATTCCACAGCTTTTATCTTCCGGACACTGGCAGGGTGAGATGATCGTAAGAATTAAAGATGGAACAAAATTTCCGGCAGATTTGATCTGTTCTCTTATTAAAAATAAGAATGATGAACCAGAATATTTTGTTGCTGTCTTTAATGACATCACTGAACGTAAGCTGGTAGTAGAACAAATTAAAACCAGCGAAGAAAAGTATCGAGTTATAACGGAAAATGCTAAGCATATTATCATTACTCACGATCTTGATGGAAAAATAACTTATGCAAACAATTTTGCTTTAGAATATATGAATATTACCAAAGAAGAAGTAATTGGCCAAAGCATTGCTGAATTTATACATTCCAGGGAAGATATGGATGCCATGAAGCAAAGACAACATGATTTCATAACTGGGAAAAATAATGTACATCATTATGAGCTAAATGTAAAAAATCTTTCTGGTGAATATCGCATTCTGGAAGTCTATGGAAATCCGATAATTGATAGTAATAATAATATTACTGCAGTATTAATTATAGCATACGATATCACTGAGCGTAAAAAAACAGAGAATGCTCTGCGAGAAAGTGAAGCACGGTTTAAAGCACTTCACAACGCTTCCTTTGGAGGAATCACAATACATGATAAGGGATTGATCTTAGATTGCAATAAAGGTCTTGCAGAAATAACTGGTTATACTGTTGATGAACTGGTCGGAATGGATGGCTTGCTGCTTATTGCCGAAGAATCACGTGAAATTGTTATGGAAAATATTTTAGCCGGTTATGAAGAACCTTATGAAGCAATTGGAATACGAAAAAATGGTGAGAAATACCCATTAAGATTAGAAGCTAGACAAATTCCATATAAAGGAAAAGAAGTTCGAGTAGTTGAATTTAGAGATATTACTGAATCTAAGAAAATAGAAGAAGAAATTAAACAGAGAATGAGGGAACTTGAAATTTTCAATGATGCCGCTGTAGATAGAGAACTAGTAATTAACGATCTGCGTAAAGAGGTTAATGAAATGCTTGAAAAAATGGGTAAGAAAAAGAAGTATGACATTGTTACATAATACAAGACTTGAGTTAAGAATGCGCAGCAGACTTGACTTAAGGATTGCATTGTGTGCTGGGTTACATAATACATGACTTGACTTAAGGATTGCAGTGCTGTGAAGTCCTTAAGTCCTTCAAGACTTGAGTTAAGAATGCGCAGCAGACTTGACTTAAGGATTGCTGGTAAGGGGAGCGAAGCGAAACTTGACTTAAGGATTGCTGGTAAGGGGAGCGAAGCGAAACTTGACTTAAGGATTACAGGAAGAAAAATGAGATGTAAAAAGGAAGAATTTGTTAGAGATGCGGTCTTTCATATCTACAATCACTCAGTTGCTGAGATTGATTTATTTTATGATAGACATGATTATTTTTATTTTCTTCAAAAACTCACAGACAATTTCTCTTCTGACGAAATAGCTGTTTATGCTTATTGTTTAATGCCAAACCATTTTCATTTCTGCATAAAACAAAAAAGTGATAGACCAATATATGATATTTTTAATCGATTTCTTATTTCCTATACATTACATTTCAACGCAAAATATAAACGTAAAGGAAAAGTTTTTGCTAACAAATTGCAGCATAAGAAAATTAATAATGACAAATATTTGTTGGATATATGCCCTTATATACATCGAAATCCAGTGAAAGCTGGTCTTGTTAATCTTCCATGTGAATGGGAATTTTCCAATTATCACGAGTGGTTAGGATCACGTAATAGCAAATTGTTTGATAATGAGGTATTAGTTAATTATTTTGAAGATCCTATGAATTATAAAAAATATGTTGAAAATTTTGATGAAATTGAAATTAAAGAATATTTGTATAGCAAGACTTGAGTTAAGGGGAGCGAAGCGAAACTTGACTAAGGATTGCTGGTATGCTGGGTTATCGTTCTTAACTCAACGCTTTGCTGCTAAGTCAAGTTCTACAAGACTTGAGTTAAGAGGAGCGAAGCGAAACTTGACTTAAGGATTGCTGGTAAGCGAAACTTGACTTAAGGATTGCATAAAATAGTGGGAGAAGCTAATGAATTTTGCTCAAAATCAATCGCTTAAAATATTTCTGACCGGTTTGTTAATTCTTACAATTGCTATGGTAATAGTTTATAAATATAGTTATTCTCAAACTCTAACTAATGAACTTCACCATACAGAATTTATCGTTGATGAGTACTCAAAAAGAATAAATCAAATTATTCTGCAGAAGGTAAATACTATAAAGACAATTGCAGTAAGTCCTACTTTGATAGCTGCTTTGAACGAAAGTAATAATTACTATAGCTTATTATCTGAACAGAAAAGAAAGACAGAAATTCAATCACGAGACGATAAATGGCAGACTATTGAAGATCAGAATGATCCATTTATATTAAAATATACAAATAACCCGGTTTCAAAATATCTGGTGAATCAGCAGAATAATTTGGAAGGCGAATACGGAGAAATATTTCTGACCAATAAATATGGCTCTCTTGTTGCCTCTACTGCCAAGCTCACTACTTTTGCACATGGGCATAAATACTGGTGGAAAGGAGCATTTAACGATGGAGAGGGTGCTGTATTCTTTGATGATAGAGGATATGATATAAGCGTCGGTGGATATGTACTGGGAGTAGTTGTCCCTATTAAAAGCGGGAATGAGATCATTGGCATTTTAAAAGCAAACCTTAATATTTTAGGTTCGATAAGTGAAATGATATTAAAATCTCAAAATGAACATCTGGGAAAATTAAAACTGATCCGTAGCGATGGTCTTGTTATTTATGAAGAAGGTGTTGAACCTTTAAGTAAAAGAATCTCTTCGGAAATTCTTGAGAAACTCCATTCTTCAGATAAAAATTCTTATATTTGCTTAGAAAAACAAAATAAAATGATGGTCGGTATATCTGAAATTAGGATAACATCCGGTATTGAGGGATATGGTTTTGGAGGTAGCTTTGAATCTATTGACCATATAAAAGGAAATACCGGAGAGTCATGGGAAATATTGTCTTATCGTCCTATCTCTATTTTAATAAAACCGATTCATGCCACTTTAGCAAGATTATTTATCATTGGATTATTTCTTTCAATTGTTTTAGCCTTTATTTCATTATTTATTGGCAAAAGAGCAGCTAACCCGATAAGAAATTTGATCGAGCAGACAGATCACATAGCTGCGGGTGATTTCAACTCTAAGGTTACAATTAAAAGAAAAGATGAGATCGGACTTCTAGCTGCATCATTCAACAAAATGGCAGAGAACCTTAAAAATTCTACAACTTCAATAGACAAACTTAATGCAGAGATTCACGAACGAAAGCAAATTGAAGAATCATTAAAAGAAAGTCAAAAGCGCTTTCAACAACTTTTTGAATATTCACCTGTACCATTATTTGAAGAAGATTACACTTCTCTTATTACATATATAAATCAGCTAAAGGATGAGGGGATAAAGGATTTCCGAAAATATTTTGATGAGAATCCATCTGAAGTAGAACTTTGTTCACATAAAATTAAAATTTTAAATGTTAATAAACAAGCACTTATTTTGAACAATGTTGATTCTAAAAATGAAATAATAGAAAATATTTCAAATACATTTATCGAAACAACTTTAGAAAAATTCAAAGACGAATTGGTTGGATTGGCAGAGGGGAAAAGCGAATATGAATCAGAAACAGAAATTATAACTAAGAACGCTGAAACAAAACAGATTTTCTTAAAATTAAAAATTCACAAAGATGAGAAAGGTAACCTGGATTACAGCAGATGCCTAGTTGCCTTACTTGATATAACTGAACAAAAAAAAGTAGATGCAGAAGTCAGGAAACTTTCCATTGCAGTACAGCAAAGTCCTTCTGTGATCGCCATTACTGATATTGGAGGAAAGCTGGAATATGTAAATCCTAAATTTACTGAGCTTACAGGTTATTCGGTTGAAGAAGTAATTGGATTAAATCCCAGAATACTGAAATCCGGTGAATTACCGAAAGAAATTTATAAAGAGCTTTGGAAAACTATAAGTTCCGGTGAAATATGGCGCGGAGAGTTTCATAATAAAAAGAAGAATGGAGATCTATTTTGGGAAGCTGCTTCCATTTCTCCTATCACAAACAAAGATGGAAAAATAATAAATTACATAAAAATGGCTGAGGATATTACAGATCGTAAAATAAGAGAAAAAGAATTGCAAGATACCACAATACAATTGAAAAAGCAATTTGAAAAAAGTGAAAAACAGAGAATTGCCAATTTAGTGATTTTGAATGATTTGACTAAAACAACGAAAAAGTTAAGATCACAAATAATTGAGCGAATAAAAGCAGAAGATCAGGTAAAAAGAGATTTAGAAGAAAAGAAAACTCTTTTACAGGAATTGTATCATCGCACCAAAAACAACATGCAGGTTATCTCTTCTATGTTGAAAATACAATCCAGAAGGTCTGATAATGAATTTCTACAAACTTCTTTTAATGAAATTATCGGTAAAATAAATACCATGTCCCTGGTTCATCAAAAACTCTATCAGGCAAAAGATCTATCCAGAATCGATCTGAGTGATTATATTCATGACCTTACTCATTTAATTACTAGAGGTTATAGCCTTCAGGCAAAGTACATCTCATTTAAATATGATATGCAAAAAATATTCGTATTGATAGATACTGTAATGCCGCTTGGTCTGGTTCTAAATGAATTGATAACTAATGTATTTAAACATGCATTCCCCAAGAACTCCAAGGGTGAAATCTGCATAGAAATGAAACTTGATTCTGATAATACGATCAATATTCACCTTTCTGATAATGGTGTTGGGATACCGGATAATCTCGATCTTAGACAAACAAAATCTATGGGACTGCAGACAATGTATTCATTGATTGAACATCAATTACAAGGCAGTGTTGAATATAAAGTCGAAAATGGATTAAAATGGCATATTAAGCTAAACGATACAATAAATTCCAAGAGAGTGTAATATGGCAGGAAATCTAAAAATTTTAATTGGAGAAGATGAAGCTATTATTGCCCAGTGTTTAAAAACGGAATTGGAGCATGCAGGTATTATCGTAAATGGTATATAATCTAATGGCAAAGATTGCATAAATGCTGTAAAAGAAATGGATATCAGCGTTCTTCTTCTGGATGTTAATCTAAACGGCACATTAGATGGTTTTTAACAGCAAAAGAAATTTTAAAATTACAGAAAGTAGCCATAATTTTTATGACAGGATATTCTGAAGAGCAGGTTAAAACAAGAGCATTGAAGATAGAACTGCTGGCATTTTTGATTAAGCCGGTTGAGATTGAGGATAAAATTCCAGCACTGGAAAAACTAAATTAACTTCCCACCGCAATTCGAAAAGAACTGCTAAAAAAAACAATTTGACAAACTTCGCCATATTTTAACAGTAGTAGTTATGTGCTACTATTAATAATTGCTTAATTTGTAGAAGCGCACTATAAAGGGTTAGGAGAGGAATTATGAAAATTGATAAATTATTGCAAATGCTGCGAGAAATGGGATTGAGTGAACTGGAAGCATATATCTACATCTGGCTGCTGGGAAACAAACGCAGTACCGGATACAAAATTGCCGGGCAGATCGGCAAACCAGTGGCTAACACATATAAAGCTCTGAAAAGTCTTCAACAAAAAGGAGCAGTGGTCAGCGATAAATCTTCCGGAACCGTCTATTTTGACACAATACCAATAGAAGAATTCCTTAACAAAATTGAAAACGAATTTAAAACCAAGCGGGAACAGATAATTGAAGAAGTTAATAAATTAGAAGTGCAGCAAGAGCCCACAGGAATTTACGAACTGCAATCTAAGGAACTGGTTTTTGAAAAAGCGAGCAGCATGATCAAATCTGCACAGAACACACTTCTAATCGATGGATTTCCCGCTCCTATGCAAACCATCAAACAATATTTAACAGAGGATAGAGCAAATGAAATTACAATCTATGTAAAGAATTACTCAGGTAATAATATCAAACATGTTCATCAAATACAAGCCTCCATTCCCGAATTGATCTATACCGAACTCAATGGTCAGTGGCTTATTGTATTAAAGGACACGGTCGAATCTCTTATTGCATTTTTCAGCAAAGATGGAAGGGAATTGATCCACTGTATTTGGACGAAAGACCCATTTATTTCTTTTATTTTATTCAATGGATCAGCCTATGAATTCAATTTTACAGAAGTTTGTGAACAAATATACAGTGATGATTCCAACAAAATTGAAAATATGAAGAGCATAATAGAACGCTATAAAAATATGTATCGTTATATGCGTGTGGAAGAAAAAAATATGCTTAATACAAAATCTAAATGAGTTCTGCATAATAGAGTGTTTTTTATGAGAAATGAATAAAAGTGTGTCTTTGCGAGTTTGCTTCTCGCTGTTGCTTACGAAGCAATCTCTATAAATAGTAATCAACTAGCAATATAGATTACTTCAGCAGAAACTCTCTGATAGATGCTTCGCAAAGACAAAGTTTGTATTATGCAGAAGCCGCATACAAAATCTAAGTAAAAGGAGAGAAATTATGAAAAAACCAATTGGAGCTGCTATACTGATCGGCAGTACACTGATCTGGGCAAGTGTAATTGTTGGATCTGCTGTTGTGCTTAAAGGCTCCGAGTACAAAGAAGCCGTTAGTAGAATTCTGTATTATGGAGTTATATTGCATGTAATGTTGCTCAATATGATGCTGTTGTGGACCAGAAAGAAGAGTGAATTTAAAAGTGGATCGACAATCATTTTAAGTGCGTTGATCTGGGGTGGAGTTATGATCTGGACATCAGCTGTATTAAAGGGCACTCCATTCAAAGATGAAATAAGAAATGTAATCTCAGCAGCTACCTCTGTACATCTGCTGTTTATCTGGGCACCGATCGGGATCCTGGCTGCTAAATCAAAAGCACAAAATTTAAAAGAAGAGAAAACGATTCCTGAAGAGAAGGAAGCGTAGTAGTAAGTCGCGACCTACCACTACAGTGTATAAAACATGGTAATAAGAAATTCTTTCTGTTACGGGCAAGTCGCGACTTGCCCCTTCTCTTTTTATCTATTTAATTTCTTTCACTTTTTCTGATTCGTGCGTACGGGCAGGTCGCGACCTGCCCCTTTTAATTATTTATCATTGCTTATATTATTCTCATCTTTTTCCCAGTTTTTTGGATTATCAATGATATATTGAATTATATTATTCAATGATTTTGTATTGCGGATTATGTGATCGTAAAATGAACGCTGCCAATGGAATTCATTTAATCCTGTTTGGTGTATCAATTTAGAAGATGTGGTTTTGAATGCACCAATCAATTCGGATAATGGTTTTATCTTTTGTAGGGGCAGGTCGCGACCTTCCCCTACAATTGTATCAATAATCAAAATACCATGAAAATGATTCGGCATTATTGCATATTCACCACATTTAACGTAATTGTATTGGTCCTGTAACCACAACCATCTTTCTTTAACAATCCCACCGGTTTCGTTTAATATCATTTTACCATCTTCTATTTTACCAAAAAATGACAAACGATCTTTTGTACAAATCGTAACGAAATAATAACCTGGTGATGAATAATTATAACCTTTGTATCTGTTTGGTTTTCGTTTTAACATGAATTTCCTAAGGACAGGTCACGGCCTGTCCCTTCTTTCTTTCCCGTACGGGCAGGTCTGTATCTGCCCTTTGTTATATATGATCCAACTATTTCCTGTGATCATATCTTCTACAATCCTCTCATAAACTCCGGACGTACATTCTCAGGGTGTTTCAGCCCCTGATCGATAATCGACACGATTTTATCGCGATCGCGGCTGAGACGGCCTTTTAGAGGCAGATAATTGGAAGCGTGATTACTACGGAAAACACAATTCTTCACATCATCAGATATATTTTCTATAAAGAGCTTCATTTCACGCAATATACCGATGGATGTCTGTGGAATAAATTTGCCGGCAGCAGAATCTCTGGCAACATCCGATCCATCCGGGAACATCAGTGCCAGACACGAAATATACCAGACCGGAAGCGATCCTTCTTTTATTACATGTACCGGGCTGGCTCGATTCACCAGATCTGCAGTATCAAGTATGTGCTGTTCTGCCAGTTTATCATCATTTCCAGTTAAACCCAATATTATTGTACCGGAAGGTGTGATGCCGGATTGAAAGCATTTATGAAAAGCTGCTACGATCTCATCGGCTGTAACCCTCTTCCCCGCTTTGGCCAGCTGCTGGTTGTTGCCGCTCTCAATACCGATATACACGATCCCCAGTCCAGCTTCTTTTAGAGAGCGCAACTCCACATCGCTTTTGGCTAAAATATCTTTGGCATGAGCATAAGTGCCGATGCGGTTCAATTTGGGAAACAGCAACTGTGCATAACTGGTAAGTTCTAAAAGTTTATTGTAGGGAATCACCATGGCATTGCCGTCCAGGAAGAACATCTTGCGTATATCCGTTCCATAAACTTTGCGAGCTGTATCCATATCTTTTTTAATATCGTCCAGATCCCGTATCTTGAACTTTTTCATATTTGCAAAGCAGAAACTGCAGTGGTAAGTGCAGCCTTCTGTTACCTGGATCAATAGACTGTTCGCTTCACTGGGTGGCCTGTAAACCGGTTCTGAATAATAAATTCCGTGGAGATTCATATTTTGTTGTTCCTATCTATATTTTTTTCTTCCCGAAGATTTTAAATCCTTTTTTTTTGTTCGATACAAATAATTCACTCAATTCAGTATTATTTAGAGGATCCATTTCTAACAGATTTCTTCTTTAGAAACAGGAATAGAAGTAAGGTTAGCAAAGAATGTGACTCCAGAGAAAACTTCTCGTAATAAGTTCTGCTATTCATGATTATTGTAAGATTGTTGAAAAACCGATTTCAGATCTTCTTTGTTCATTTATTCTTCCTTATGATTTCCATTGTTCTAATCTTTTCTGGCATTCTGATTTTGGTAAATATGCTCCTTCTACTAATATTTTATTTAAACTTTTGGCAGCATATTCCTTATCTAAAATATCGTGTTTAATCATTTCATCCATAATCCATAAAGTTCCTTTAACTTCTACGTTTTCTTTTGCTGCCGATTTTCTTAAACTACCATCACCTGTTAATAAAATGGCATTGTTTCTCTTAGCTACAACCAATCCGAAAATATCAGTTAAAGATGGCTTAGTATATTTATTATATATTTCAAATACTTCAAGCAATCCATCAGAATCCAAAGAAAAAACCTGAAAACCAGCATCAATTATCTGTTCTGCATTTATTCGATTTAATTCAGGTTCATCATCAAACGTACCATATATGATTGCATCAGGAATCCCTAAACTATATGGAAGTTCATGGATTTTCTCCAATAACTCACCATTATGAAGGTCAATTAATATGCAGGTATCAGAGATTAATAATTCCATTAAATGTTTAATCCTGACATTGATTTTTTAATCTCATTGATACTACAGTTAAGCAATTCTGCAGCTTTGGGTGGGGATATAATATTTTCAGCCAATCCCTGGAATACGATTTTTCTCATCCTGGTTGGATTCTCTTCTTCAACTGGCTTACCTGGCTCTATTTTTGCCCCATGCTGTCTAAACCAGATAAACCAATCCTTCGCATGAGAAGCTGAGATAATACCCAGATCCTTAGCACGATACACCCATTGTTGCATACTCATACCATATTTATGTTTCAGAATATGTAGTTCTGGGAGATTCAATTTCTTTCGATGTTCACCCAATTCATTATACGCTACTCCTCGTGGTACAAGAAAGCTTGCAGAAAATCTGTATGCTGCTTTTTCTTCATCAAATCCATCAGAAACATTCATAAGTAAATGCCCAAGTTCATGTGCCAGGTTTGAGCGTTGTCTATCTCCTGAGCAATTTTTCTTACTGATTATTATTGGGATTTTTTTATTTCCCCAGCAAGATAATCCATCAAATTTTTCATCACCTTCTATTAAAGCTACTTTGAAGTTATTATCTTCTAAAACATCAACCATACTTTCGATGGGATCGTTTCCAAGGTTCCATAATTTGCGTATATTTTCCGCTAATTGTTCTACATCTTCAAATGAAAAAATATTTCTAACATCTTGTGCAGGCAATTTAACTGGTTCGGAACTATTAAACAAGTTTTCTGTTTCTACGTAACGTTCAATCAAATCCCGAACAGTTTCATTTATCATATATAATCTTTTCTTAGACATGGTTGATCTTTTTCTATATGCTGGTTCAGATAACTCAATCTCTACTCTTGCTGGTCGGAAAAAGTAATCGAGTTTTACATTCAGTGCTTTCGCCAACTCGATCATTTTTTTACTGTCCGGCATTGCCTTATCTTGTTCATATTTACTAATTGCTTGTTTAGTAATAGATTCACCAATTTTATCTGCCAAAGCCTGTAATGACAATCCAGACTTCAACCTTGCAGATTTGAATCTTCTAGCAAAAATATCAGACATAGCACCTCCTATTATGGTTGACAAATTAATATAGTTTCCTTAAATGTCAACCATTAAATCCTTATGAGTTAATTTTTTTTATTTTATAAAAGATTCACATAAATTATTATAATCTTAAAATTTCGTATGTTTTTTTGATTTCCCCTTGGCTTTTTCCACGGGATATTTTTCAGCGTTTTTCAGAATTTTATCGTTAGCAGCTTTAATCGGATCAATGTTCAGTTCATCACATAAACGCAATAAATAAACCAAAGTATCACCG
>QMNP01000009.1 GCA_003647825.1 Candidatus Cloacimonadota bacterium | reverse complement strand
TTTAATAAAGGCTCTGGTATGATCGATCATCCGGGTTGTGAAGAGTTCATCAAATTCTGTTTTATCATGTGAAACCGGTAAGTTTGAGTTTTCAATAAACTGATAGATTTTGCTTTTTTCATTGTTGTCAGCTATCAAATCAACTGGCCCGAGTTCAAGAATTTTTTCACGATTCCTTTGTGAATAACAGCCTGTAATGATAACTTTTACGTTTGGATTTGTAGCTTTTTGTGCTAAGGCTTTGCGGACTGCATTCCTGCTTTTGTAATCGGTGCGATTGGTTACTGTGCAGGAATTAATTATATAAACATCAGCTTTTTCACTGAAATTCGTAATCTTGTAATTGTGTTGAGCGAATCCGTCTAAAATGCAGGAAGTTTCATATTGATTGACTTTGCATCCGAAGGTAATGGCAGCAACTTTTTTCATGAGTTTGTAAGCCTAATAGTTTTTACTCTGGCAGGCTCATATATTATTTTTCTTTATCAGTTTCAGTTAATTTTATGCCAAGCTCATCAAGTTGCCCTTTTGCAACTACCGAAGGTGATTGACTCATCAGATCAGCAGCTTGCAGAGTTTTCGGGAAAGCGATCACATCACGGATCGATTCGGCTCCACTCATTATCATTACGATTCTATCGATGCCAGGTGCAATTCCTCCATGTGGAGGTGTACCATAGCGAAGCGCATTCAAGAAAAAACCAAATTTCTCTTCCAACTCTTCTTCGCTGAATCCAAGTACATCAAAGATCTTTTTCTGGATGTCCAGTCGATGGCAGCGAATACTGCCGGAAGAAAGTTCCATCCCGTTGCAAACCAGATCATAGAGCTGACCCTCGATCTTCTCATATTCACCTGTTTCAAAATATTTAAGATGTTCTTCTTTAGGCAGAGTGAACATATGATGAGCTGTTTCCCAACGCTCATTTTCATCATCATATTCAAACATTGGAAAATCTGTGATCCATACAAAACTGTGTGAATTTTCATCATACAGTTCAAGTTCACGACCAAAATGATTTCGAATTTCTGCCAGTACTTTGAAAACGATCTTGTTTGTATCTGCAGCAAATAGAATTAAATCTCCAGCTTCGGCTTCAGTTGATTTCAAAATATTTTTTATCTCTTCGTCAGAAAGGAATTTGGAGATTCCAGCTGTTAAAGATCCTTCTTCCACCTTGCAGAAAGCCAGACCTTTTCCACCCAGATGTTTAGCAATATCAGTAAGTCTATCGATCTGTTTTCGGGAATATCCGGCACAACCTTTTGCTACTACACAACGTACACATCCACCCGCACTAAGTGCTCCAGAAAAAACCTTGAATTCTGATTCTTTTAAAATATCAGAAAGATCGATCAATTCCATTCCAAATCTCATATCCGGTTTATCAATTCCAAAACGATTCAACGCTTCATTATAGGTTAATCTGGGAAATGGAGTCTCAAGATCAATATCAATTGTCTTTTTAAAGATATACTTAAAGAGTTCTTCATTTAAATGAAAGATCTCTTCCTGAGTTACAAAACTCATTTCCAGGTCGAGCTGGGTGAATTCCGGTTGCCTATCAGCACGAAGATCTTCATCTCGAAAACAGCGTGCAATCTGAAAATAACGGTCGTAACCACTGATCATCAGCAGTTGTTTATATATCTGTGGAGATTGCGGTAACGCAAAGAATTTGCCTTTATGCACTCTGCTTGGAACCAGATAGTCTCGTGCACCTTCCGGAGTACTTTTCATCAACATTGGTGTTTCGATTTCATAGAAATTTTGCCTGGTTAGAAATTCGCGAATGGCAAAAACGATCTCATGGCGAAGCAGAATTATCTTCCTGAGTTTTTCTCTTCTTAAATCCAGGTATCTATATTTCAAGCGCAGATCTTCTTCAGCTAATACATTTTCATTTATTTGAACAGGCAGCGGTTCGGAGTCATTGAGGAACAGCAGACTTTCTACTTCGATCTCGATCTCACCTGTAGGCAGATTTTTATTAATATTGGCAGCATCTCGCAGAACTACATTACCAGTTATGGCAATTACATATTCATTCCGCAGTTTGCCGGCTTTCCGGTGTACATCTTCCAATTCTGGTTTGAAAACAACCTGCACAAATCCGGTCACATCCCGCAGATCAATAAAGATCAGTCCACCCAGATCTCGTCGTCGATGGACCCAACCCATAACTGTTACTTTTTCTCCCGCATTCTGCTTATTCAATCTTCCTGCAAAATGGGTTCTCTTTTCATTTCTGATAAAATCTAACATACCAAAAATCCTTTATAATTTATTAGAAATGCGAGATTTAATGTGAAGCATAATTTGTCAATCGTTTCGGTAGTGTAACGCAAACATCTTGTTTGCGAGAATAAAGCCGGCAGCTGCCGGAGCAATCTCAAACTCTAATCATTTGATAAACAAAGAGATTGCTTCGTCTGTTTCAACATGAAGCATATCTCTCAATGACAGGAAATATTATGTTTCCTGAAAAACACCCAATTATGTAGAATTCATTTCTTCACATGAAGAGCAAGTGGATAAGCTTTAAAAGAATATTAATGTTATACTGTCATTTCCGACTTCGATCGGGGATTTTTCATTCATGGATTCCTGATCACACAGGAATGACGGCTATTTTTCCTTTACCGGTATTATCAATACTTCATCACATTTCAGAAGATCGATAATCTCCTTTTGAATGGATACAGCTGAGTTCATTACTTCTGAATGCTTAAGCTCACCATCAAATTCCAGGAATAATTCCACATAGATTTTCCCGCCAGAAACACGAGTTCTGATGTTTTGTATATCCTCATATTGATCGAAATGATGAGCCAAAGATCGTAAAATTAGAAGTTGAGATTGTTCTTCCAAAGCATAATCCAGAAGGTCACGTGTAGAATATCGGAAAATCTTGGTAGCACTGGCCAGGATCATCAAAGCTATTATGGTTGCTGCCACTGGGTCGGCATACATTGCCCATTTGAATTGATGCAAGAAATAGGATGAAATAAGAGAAACAAACATAATAACATTGGCACTGAATTTTACCAGATAGATCCTGCGCTGAGCTGAGATCAAAGCTGATTTATCCTTTCTTTCCAATTGCAGGCTTTTAAAAAAAAGGTTCCCATTAACTACACCAAAAATGAGATGAGCACCAATACCGATGATCACGCCAACACCAGCTACGGGAACTGGATTTTCGAATCGTATAACAGCTACCGTCATTATGCAGAAGAAAGATACGACCATTAGAACAGCCATTCCTAAACTGGAAAAACTTTCAAATTTCCCATAACCGTAGTTGAAGAATTCAGTAGATTTTGATTCGACTTTTTTAAAACCCTGCCAGGCAATGAAAACAGCGATGAAATCTAGAATTGTAGCAGCACAATCTGCCCATAAAGCCAGGGAATTAGCTGTGGCAGACATGAAGATTGTAAGGCCAACAGCAATTCCACCTGTAATAACTCCCACGGCTGCAATGCTGGATTTTTCAGCAGATTTGTTCTTGATCTTTGACATTATTTATTACACATTGATTCTAAGTTGAACTAAGAATACTCACAATTATGCAAATAACTTTATTCACTTTTTCGAGTTATTCTTTTGGCTTTACATCACTTCGAATAAATTCGACATCGCGATTGCGAAATATTACTTTGCATTTATTATTTTTTGCAGGTAATTTCGGGAAGAAGATGAACCCGGATTTTTTTGCACTTGGTAGTATATTGCCAAAGTGAAATGAATAGGTTAGCAGATTTTGTTTGGCTTCGCGCCATTCTTCCAGTCTGTCTTGTTTTTCCCTCAGAGTATCTTCAGATGAGGTTTTTATATTGTTATCATCTTCGATAGTGTTTATAATGAGATATTCCAATTGTTTAGGAAGAAGCATCTGCTCTATATAATCGATAGTTACTGCATCATACTGATTGCCATTTTCATCTAGAAGAACTACATCACCCAGCTCAATATTCATTTTTTCGCTGGTTCTGTTTTTTACGGAAATGTAAAAAGTAGTGAAATAATCTGTGAGATTCTGGGGATTTTTGATCCAATACTGGTTTTCAACGGCAAAAGTAAAATCTGTTTCTTTTACTACTGCAAAGTCATCACTGATCACAATGTGCTGGGTTGGTATCGGCAGGTATTTAATAGTACAAGATACCAGAGAAAAAATTACCATGATCATAGATAGCAGATAAATCATTTTTTTTGACATTGTTTTCTTCCTTTCTTTGGATATAAGCAAAGGCGACAGAAAGTGTCGCCTTTACTTTCGAAACGAAAAACTAAACGTATCTATTTAGTCGTCAAGGCCAAAATCGAGTTCAAGTTCTTCATCTGTTTTTTTTTCTTCTTTATCACTGGTTACTTCTTCATCAATTTCAGTATTTTCTTCAACTGCTGGATTTTTAGATAAGTCAGCTTCTTCCGGAATGGATTCTTCTTTTTCAGCAACCACTTCCTCACCAGAAGATTCTTTTATTTCTTTTGTACCAGTAACTTCAGTTGCTCCTTCACCATTTTCAGCTGATTCTGAACCATTATCTTCTGGAATTTCTTCCTCTTCATCATCAGCAATGATTCTGGCAATATCAAATACTTGATCTTTTTTATTCAGTTCGATAAGCTTAACACCCTGTGTATTTCTACCTATCACAGATATTTTATCTACTGCTTGTCGAATGATCATTCCTTCTTTAGTCACAATCATAAGATCGTCGTTATCAACAACTTCCAAAAGAGCAATAAGTTTACCATTTCGCTCAGTTGTCTTAAGTGTGATAACTCCTTTTGAGCCACGTTTAGTTACCTTATAGCTGCTTATTTCAGAGCGTTTTCCATAGCCATTTGCACTGATCGCTAACAAAGTTCCTTCCCGTTTCACTACAACCATAGCCACAACTTCATCGTTGCCGCGTAAGCTGATTCCACGAACACCCTGGGAGTTTCTACCCATTGATCTGGCATCAGTTTCATGGAAGCGGTTGGCGTACCCATTGGATGTTGCAAGGATTATATCGTTGTCACCTTCTGTGATCTGAGCATCGATCAGCTGATCTCCCTCTAATAGTTTTATGGCAATGATACCATTAACCCTGGGACGTGAGAAGGCATTCAATTCAGATTTTTTGATAGTTCCTTTCTTTGTAACCATTGTTACATAGTGAGGTTGGTCAAAATCTCGAACTGTTACAAAGGCCTCAATCTTTTCCTCTTTTTCCAGTTGAAGCAAGTTTACTATCGCTTTCCCTCGAGCCAGCCTTCCTACATTCGGAATGCGATGAACTTTAAGCCAATAGCATTTGCCATGATTAGTAAAGAATAATATATAAGCATGAGTAGAGGCTACAAAAATATTCTCTGTAAAATCTTCTTCTTTTAAATTTGAGCCGGAAAGACCTTTTCCGCCGCGACCCTGCTTTCGATATGTATGAATTGGAAGTCTTTTTATGTATCCGCTGTGAGAAATTGTAACAACCATTTCTTCGTCTGCGATCATATCTTCGGTATCGATATCTGCATTTCCGTCCAATATAATTGTACGACGATCATCAGCATATTTAGCTTTAATCTCACCTACTTCTTTTTTGATGATATTCATACGTTTAGTACGGCTTTCCAAGATTCCTTTCAGTTTCTTTACAGTCTTAACAATTTCGTTATATTCATTTTCTACTTTCTCTCTTTCCAAACCGGTAAGTTTTTGTAATCTCATTTCCAAGATTGCTTTTGCCTGGATTTCGGAAAGACTGAATTTTTCCATTAAATTACTGCTGGCTTCCTGTGTATTCTTGGATGCTCTGATTGTGGCTATGATAGCATCAATGTTATCGAGAGCAATACGGTAACCTTCCAGAATGTGAAGGCGATGTTCAGCATTTTTCAATTCAAACTGAGTGCGTCGAACAACTACTTCATGTCGGAATTCAACGAAATTACTGATCATATCTTTTATATTCAGTACTTTTGGAATTCCCCCAACTAAGGCTCTGTTGTTTACACTGAAACTACCCTGTAATTGAGAATATTTGTATAATTTATTCAGGACAGCGCTACCTTCAGCATTTCGTTTTATTGTAATTACCAGTCTCATTCCCTGACGACCGGATTCATCTCGAATATCGCTGATCCCTTCAACTTTCTTTTCTTTTACTAAACTTACGATCTTATCAATAAGTAGAGTTTTGTTCAGCATATAAGGAATTTCGGTGATCACGATCATTTCAGCACCGTTGTTCTTTGTTTCGATACTGGCTTTCCCACGCATTACAACGCGACCATTCCCTGTTTGGAAGTAATCACTAATCCCTTGTCTGCCTATAATATAACCACCGGTTGGAAAATCCGGACCTTTGATATATTGATTCAATTCAATCGGTTCGATTTCGGGATTTTCGATATAAGCAATAATTCCATCACAAACTTCTCCCACGTTATGCGGAGCCATGTTTGTAGCCATACCAACAGCAATACCGGAAGAACCATTTACAATTAAATTTGGAAATTTTGAAGGAAAAACTGTAGGTTCCTTTCTTGTATCATCATAGTTTGTTTTAAAATCTACTGTCTCCTTATCCAGATCATCCATAAGATCAACAGAAGTCTTTTGCAGTCTGGCTTCTGTATATCGCATAGCAGCAGGGGGATCACCATCTTGGGAACCAAAGTTTCCCTGTCCGTCGACCAGCATGTAACGCAAACTCCATGGTTGAGCCATCCTAACTAAAGTTGGATAGATAACCTGCTCACCGTGCGGGTGGTAGTTACCAGAAGTATCACCGGCAATTTTTGCACACTTTCTAAAACCTCTGCCCGGAGTTAGATTCAATTCGTTCATTGCATATAGAATTCTACGCTGAGAAGGTTTTAATCCATCACGTACATCGGGCAAAGCTCTTGCAACAATTACACTCATGGAGTATTCTAGGTATGATTTTTTTAACACATCTTCGATTTCCATAAGTTCTATTCTAGATCTATCATGTATCATTAGTATTGTCCTCCAATTCTATCAATTATCATTTTTATTTCCTCCACCTACACATCAATCTCAGCATATTTTGCGTTTGCCTCGATAAACTCACGACGAGGAGCAACATCGTCACCCATCAAAATTGTAAACATTCTATCTGCTTCGATTGCATCATCGATTCTTACAGATGTAAGGATTCTTTTCTCGGGATCCAGAGTAGTTTCCCACAACTGGTCTGCATTCATCTCGCCCAGTCCTTTATAGCGCTGCACATGAATACCTTTTGAGCCCCACTCTTTTAAGAGTTCATCCCTTTCTGCCATCGTATATACATAACGTTTGCTTCTACCTTTTCGTAAAAGGAATAAGGGCGGTTTGGCAATGTAAACATGACCATATTCCACTAAAGGCCGCATATAGCGGAAGAAAAAGGTTAACAACAAAGTAGCAATGTGCTGGCCGTCAACATCGGCATCTGCCATAATCACGATTTTATTATAACGCAATTTGTTAAGATCAAATTCTTCACCAATACCTGCACCAAGTGCAAGTATTACAGGTTGAATTTTATCATTGTTCAATACCTTATCTATTCGTGCTTTTTCTGTATTCAGCATTTTTCCCCATAAAGGAAGAATTGCCTGGAAAGTTCTATCTCTACCCATTTTTGCAGAACCTCCAGCCGAATCTCCCTCCACCAGAAATATCTCTGTTTGGGAGGGATCTTGAATTGAGCAGTCTGCTAATTTACCTGGAAGACTGCCGCTTTCCAGTACAGATTTTCTGCGAGTTAACTCTCTAGCTTTCCTGGCTGCTTCTCGAGAGCGTGCTCCCAGAATTGCTTTCATAGAAATATTCTTAGCTTCGGCAGGATGTTCTTCAAAAAACTCCATAAGTTTCTCATAAACTATAGAGTTAACTATTCCTTCAATATCACTGTTCTGCAGTTTTGTTTTGGTTTGTCCTTCGAATTGTGGTTCACTTAGTTTCACACTGATTATAGCTGTAATACCTTCCCTGATGTCACTTCCACCTGGTGAGATCTTTTCATTCTTCAGAATATTAGCATTCTTGATATAAGTATTCACTGCCCTGGTGAGAGCAGATTTGAAACCACTGAGATGAGTTCCACCTTCTATCGTATTGATATTATTGGCGAAACTGAAAATCGTTTCCTGGAATCCTTCGTTGTATTGAATGGCAACTTCAAATTCTGTCCCTTCTCTTTCTCCACTTATGTAAATTGGTTCAACGAACAGGATTTTTTTATTTTCATTCAAATATTCGACAAATGAGTTTATTCCACCCGCATATTCAAAGTTATGCGCTTTCCCAGATTTCTCGTCTTTCAGGATGATTTTGATACCTCTATTTAAAAATGCCAGTTCTCTCAGCCTTACCGATAAATAGTCAAAACTAAAATCGACAGTTTCAAAAATCGTATCATCCGGTTTAAAGGTGACAATAGTGCCGCGCTTTTTTGTTGTTCCACGCATTTCAAGTTTTTTTAATGGTATACCAGTTGCATAATCCTGATGATAGATCTTTCCGTCTTTATGTATCTCTACTTCCAGATGCTTGGAAAGGGCATTAACCACAGAAACACCTACTCCATGCAAACCACCTGATACCTTATAAGATTTATCATCAAACTTTCCACCTGCGTGAAGCACGGTCATTACAACCTGTACTGCAGGAATTCCCTCAGCTTTGTGCATTTCCACGGGTATACCTCGGCCATTATCTTCTACCGATACATATCCATCTTCTTTAATAATAACTTTGATTTCATCGCATACACCAGCCATGGCCTCGTCGATACTATTATCCACCACCTCAAACACAAGGTGATGCAAACCTCTTTCACTGGTTCCCCCAATATACATTGCAGGACGTTTTCTCACAGCTTCAAGACCTTTTAGAACCTTAATGTTCTTAGCTGTATAATTCTGATCAGTCATAAGTTTCACCTCTCTATTTTAGTAATATATTATATATGACTATATGTTTTTAAGTGAAATATGTGTCAACTATTTTATTTGCAAAAAGTTAGCTACAATCTGCAATAAATTCAAGCAGTCTAACACAAACTCTTATCTTCTTGTATTACATGCATTTACAAGCACTTTATTTTTCGATAAAAAAAATCCGCCTTAATAAAGGCGGAAAAAAAGTTCATATCGCTACTGTTTCTGCACGTCTACATCAATCATCCAAGAGGTTTTTCCACTTATTTTCAGAAGAAGATGGTGTATAACTTCCCAAGCTGATTATTACGTCTACGGGACTTCTTTTAGCGATCAATTCATCAGCAACCGGTTGAGAGTAAACAACCTTGTTTTTATCAACATCATCAGAGTATCGGTAGATCTTCTCACCAATTTGTAAACCAGCATTTTCCAGCTTCAATTTGGCCTCTCTGGCACTTAAATTATACAAAAAAGGTATTCGCACCATTTCCGGTCCATTACTCACGACAACTTCCACAGTTCTAAATTTCTTTGTTTTAATGCCTGGATGCGGATTTTGAGAAATGATCTTACCTTTCTCTACATCATCGTTATTTACAACTTCTACTTGTTCCAGGTATAATTTATTGCTTTCGCATATCTTCACCGCTACATTAAAATCTGTGTTAGAAAGATCAGGAACATTTACCTCATCTCCATGTCCTACAGCAATTTTCATTACAACGTTAAACAGGAAGAATCCTATTAGGAAAATAACTATCAACAAACCAATTGATATCAATATCGAGCCAACATTCTTCATTCAAAACCCCTTATTTTCAGCTCTGTAATAAATTATATTCATTCTGCTTTTTGCATTTTAGCTGCAAAAGCTCCATCCATATTATGAACGAAGGGCAATGTTTTCAAATACCCATTTTCTGTAAAATCTTTATCAATATATTTACTTGCGGGAATAAGTTTAAAGCTCTTATTTCTTGCAAGAAATTTTTCAATTTGAGTTTCATTTTCCTTTTTATTCAAAGTACAAGTGCTATAAATTAAAAATCCGCCTGGCTTAGTAAATGAGGCTCCCAATTTCAAAGCATTTTCCTGTAGTTTTATAAGTTTTGGAACATCTTGATTTAACTGCCAGCGAAGCTCTGCTTTCTTTTGAAATACTCCCCAGCCGCTACAGGGAACATCCAATAAAACTCTATCGAATGCAGGAGCTACAGGCCCATATGTAAAGGCATCTGAAGAATGCAGATTGCTGTTATTGATCTTTAGTCGTTCCATAGATTGTTTTATCTTTTTTACTTTGTTGGGAAATTTATCAACAGCGATCAATTCACCGGAATTACACATTAATTCCGAGATATAAGTAGCTTTTCCACCAGGTGCAGCAAAAAGATCCAGGATAGATTCATTCATTTTTGGCTGCATTAATTCCACCACCAAGGCCGCTGATGCATCCTGAATAGAGAAATAGCCTTCTTGAAAAGCAACATCATTCAAAACTTCTTGCACCATATCAGTTACAAGCATATTTTCAGAAACGGTGCTCTCTTCTACTAGAATACCACGACGTTCAAAATAATCAATTAGCCGCTTCCGATCTGTGGCTAATGTATTAACTCTGACATTCAGTCGAGGAACTTTGTTATAATATTCGCATAACTTTTCTGTATTCTCCTCTCCCCAATAATCCAGCCAGTCAGTAATAATATGATTATCAAAAGAATAGCGGCAAGCCAGATTCTCACCCATATCTTCAGGATAGGTAATTTCAGGATTTCTCTGATAGGATCGTAAGGTAGCATTGATGAAATTGGCAATATTATTCCCAAACATTTTTTTAGCCAGAGCTACAGTTTCATTGATAGCAGCATGATCGGGGATATTGTCGCAATATTTCAATTGATATAAGCCCATATAAAGTAACAGTTTAAATTTTTGAGGAGTATTATTAAATCTCTTTGGTTCTGTATATTGCCTGGCAATATAATCCAGATTGTGATGCATCTTAATTACACCTTTTACAAGCATATACAAAAGGTTTGCGTCAGAATCGGCAGCTTTTAATCTTTTTGCCATTCGGGCTAGAAGTTTATCGGAAAAAACATTTTTTGCCAATACTTTATGAATTATTTTATATGCTTCTAAGCGTACATCGATCATTAACTTTCCTGAAAAATCAATTTTGTATTATACTTTTCTTCTTTTATATAATGCTTTAATAGTAGCTTTTACCACTTCTTCTGAACTGGTAAATTCATTTTCTTTAATAAGTTTTGAGATGGCTTTCCTCACCTCAAATTGTTTATATCCAAGTGTTACTAATGCAGATTCTGCTTCCTGAAAAATATCGGATCCGCTAAAATCTGAAGGTAGAATTGAATCTTGTAAACCAATATTTCCAACTTTATCTTTCAGCTCAATTATTAGTCTTTCTGCAGATTTTTTTCCAATTCCGGGAATGGTTGAGATCAAGCCTACATCTCCCATCTGAATTGCTCTAACTAAATCCTGCAATGGTAATCCAGACAAGATCGCAAGAGCTAATTTGGGACCGATCTTGGAAATATTGATAAGATGCCGAAACAATTCTTTTTCTTCTAAACTATAAAATCCAAATAAACGCACACCATCCATTTCGTTAAAAGAGTAGTGAATATGAAGCTCAACGTTGGTTCCCTGCTCAGGTAATTTATCAAACGTACTAAGTGGAATATTTACTTCATAACCTACGCCACCACATTCAATGATCGTATGGACAGGTTCCTTTTTTTTGAGAATTCCATTAAGAAATGCTATCATAATATCACATCCTATTCAGATTTTTTTATAAATTACATCCTGAATCGTTCTTTATTGAATTGGCAAAGTGCAACAGCCAAAGCATCAGTTGCATCCTGAGTTTTCGGACTTTTCTTTAAATTGATAATTTTCTTAACCATGTATTCCACTTGTTCTTTGGAAGCATTGCCATTTCCGACGACAGATTTTTTTACCTCTCGCGGAGAATATTCTTCAATTGGGATTCCAGCTTTGGCCAAACTGAGTAATATTACTCCTCTGGCATGTCCCAGAGTAAAGGCAGATTTAATATTTTTATCATAAAAAATAGATTCAACAGCAGCGATATCTGGATTATATTCAGCAACAATTTTCGAAATTTCATCATAAATCTTTTGTAATCGAACTGGTAAACTCAAGGTTGGTTTCACCTGAACAACATCGCATCCTGCAGCAACAATTCTTCTTTTTTCAATTTGAAGGATACCGTAACCGCAATTTATACTGCCGGGATCAATTCCTAAGATTATCAATAAATCTCCAGAATGTTTTAGTTACCCCAAATTCGGGTATTAATCATTCTTTAGTTTCCTACTCTTGAGATAATTTTTCCATTACATCATCAGAGATCTCAAAGTTTGCATAAACTTTTTGAACATCATCAAGATCTTCCAAATTATCGAGTAACTTCAATAATTTTCCTGCTACTTCATCCGCATTAACATAATTTTTGGGAATTCTCGTCAATTCAGCTTTAGCAATCTCAAATCCCTTTTCTTCTAACTTCTTCAAAACATTATGCAGTTCCGAATACTCAGTATAAACTTCAAAATTTTCTTCAGCAACTTGAAAGTCATCTGCACCTGCATCCAGCACTTCCATCATAACTTCATCTTCATCAAGTTCTGCTTTAGGAATTTCAATTAAACCTTTTTGTTCAAACATCCAGGAAACTGCTCCATTTTCAGCCAGGGATCCTCCGGATTTTGAAAAACAGTGCCTAACTTCTGAAACTGTTCTCTGCTTATTATCAGTAAGTGTTTCAACAATAATAGCAACACCGCCATGTCCATAACCTTCATATACAAAATTATCGTAAGTTACACCTTCGATCTCACCTGTACCTTTTTTAATAGCTTTTTCGATGTTGGAATTAGGCATATTGGCAGCACGCGCTGTAGAGATAGCTAATCTCAAACGAGGATTTGCATCTGCATCACCTCCGCCATCTCGAGCTGCAACAATTATTTCACGAACAATACGGGTAAATATTTTACCGCGTTTGGCATCAGCAGCACCTTTTTTATGTTTAATGGAACTCCATTTACTATGACCAGACATTAATCCTCCAAAAAACTTTGCTTTTAACTACACAAAAGCCCTGCGAGCAGGGCTTTAAATGTGTGTAAAAAAATTATTCGTCTTTCTTATTAGCCTCTGCAATAACTTTAGCAGCCACTTCATCTGGAACTTTCTCATAGTGAGAGAACTTCTGAGTAAACTTTCCTCTACCCTGAGTAAGAGATTTAAGTGCAGGATAGTAATTGAACAATTCAGCTAAAGGCATCTGGGCATTTAAAATTTGTTTATTACCTTTCTGTTCCATACCAAGTATTTTTCCACGTCGAGTTGAAACATCACCCATCACATCACCCATGTATTCATCTGGAATTATAATCTTTGCTTCATAAACAGGTTCCAGCAAAATTGGTTTCGCTACTTCAAAGGCTTTTTTCAAACATTGCCAGGTTGCAATTTTGAATGCCATTTCAGATGAATCTACATCATGATAACTTCCATAATATACTTCTACACTAAGATCAACAATGGGATTTCCTGAAATGATTCCTTCAACCAGAATCTCGTTCAAACCTTTCTCAATAGCGGGTATAAATTTACTGGGAATTGTTCCACCAACTACAGAATTAATAAATTCAAAACCTTCACCACGAGGTTTTGGTTTCACACGGAAATAAACTTCACCATATTGGCCTTTTCCACCAGATTGTTTTTTGTGTTTATAGCTTACGTCGGCACTACCGCGAATAGTTTCACGATAAGGAACAGATGGTGTTTTCAAATTACATTCAATTTTGTAGCGAGATTTAAGTTTCTTTTTGATCAAACCGATCTGCTGCTCTCCAATTCCAGAAATAACATTTTCATTTGTTTCGGCATTCATACTGATAGAAATTGTAGGATCTTCTTCCAGAAGTTTATTCAGTGAGCTGCCAATTTTATCTTCATCACTCTGATTTTCTGCTTTTATTGCCTGCCAGTAAACCGATGAAGGAAGTTCGGGTTTTGGAAATTTAACTTCCGTTCCAGCTTTTACAATTGAATCAAAACCACGAGCAACTTTGATCTTCACAAGCCCACCAATATCACCGGCTTTCAGATCTGAAATATCTTTTCTGTTCTTTCCAATAACTGTGTTGATATTACCAATTCTATCTTTACTGTCTTTTTCTGGAACAAATACATCCAAGCCTGAATGAATTGTACCTGAGAATACTCGAACATAGGCAATATCACCAACATTGGGATCTGAAAAAGATTTGAAAATAAAAGCAATTAAGTTTCCGTCTTCGGATACAACAACTGTTTTCTCTTCATCACCTTCTATAATTGCAAGTTCATTCATGTCTGCAGGAGAAGGTAAATATTCTACTATTGCATTTAGAATTGCATCAACTGCAATATTTTGAGTTGCAGAGCAGGCAAATGCAGGAATCACTGTTCCAGCAATAATTGCGCTTTTAATACCCTTAGAGAGTTCTTCGTCTGTGAGTTCTCCAGCTTCAAAATATTTTTCTAAAAGATCATCATCGCTCTCTGCAACAGATTCCATTAAAACCATGCGGCTTTCTTCTACAAGGTCGGCCATATCGGCCGGAATATCTGCTACTTTGCCATCGATGAAAGCTTTACCTTTTATGATATCTACAACACCAGTAAATTTGTGCTCACTTCCGATTGGCAAAAATACTGGTACGGGAACCATACTCGTATTTTCTTTGATCAATTCTAATGCTTTATTAAAATCAGCGCCTTCATTATCCATTCTATTCACAATAATTGCTTTTGCCAATTTCTTGTCTTCCAGAAGTTCGATCGATTGTTCCAGTCCAACTTCAAATCCAGCTGCGGCATTAACCACAAACAATAAATTTTCAACAGCAGTTGCAGCAGCAATTTGTTCTCCAGAAAAATCTACATATCCGGGAGTATCCAGAATATTTACTTTAGTATTTTTCCAATTGAAATTTGCTACCCCAAGTGTCATAGACATGCCTTTTTCGATTTCTTCAGCACTGAAATCCATTACTGTATTTCCATCATCCACTTTACCAACTCTGGTTGTAGCTTTGGAATTAAAAAGCATTTGCTCTGCCAAACTTGTTTTTCCGGCACCACTGGAACCGACCAGAGCGATATTTCGAATATTCTTCATATTTCCCCCGACATTTATCTTATTTTCATCTATTTTTTTCAATTAATATTTAAAAATATTAAATATAAAATTACATAACAATTCTTTAAATAATAAAAATAATATATAATTACTTATTCCTATAAAGATAAACAAAAAAATTGTCAGCCCTTTTCTTGTCAATATTCTACTTTTCTGTTAATTAAATTTCTATAGTTTACTTTAAAATTATTACTTTTCCGATCTCTTCAGTGATCTTTTTGTTGGTAAGCTGTTTCGCCTTGATCTTATAAAAATAGGTATTATTGGCTATGTCATCATCATCACCATCTTTACCATTCCAATAGATTTGATTATAACCAGCTGAACATGCACTTTTTGTTATTGTCCTTATCTTTCTGCCCGTAATTGTGTAGATTGTAATTGTTATATCAGCATCCTCGGTTATTACAAATGTGAAATATCCGTC
>QMNP01000008.1 GCA_003647825.1 Candidatus Cloacimonadota bacterium | reverse complement strand
GATAATGTAACGATCAATGCAGAACTGATCACCCCGATCGCAATGGAAAAAGGACTTCGTTACGCTATCCGTGAAGGTGGTAGAACCATCGGTGCCGGTGTTGTGGGCGATGTCGCTGTATAGCCGGAGGAAATAGTGAAAAAAGGCGATAGCAAAATCAGAATCAAGTTGAAAGCATACGACTTTCGCTTATTAGATAAATCTGTAGCAGAAATTATTAAGAACACAAAAAACACAGGTGCCAAAGTTGTTGGTCCAATTCCCCTGCCTACAGATAGATCACTTTATACTGTGCTCAAATCACCCCACGTTAATAAAAAAGCACAGGAACAGTTTGAAATGAAAGTTCACAAACGTCTTATCGACATAGTAAATCCTACACCACAAACAACTGGAGCACTCAAGAAGCTTAGCTTGCCAGCTGGTGTGCATGTAGAAATTAAGGCGTAAAGGAGCTCGAAATGATAGGATTAATTGGAAAGAAAGTAGGAATGACCCAGGTTTTCGGTAAGAATGGAGAGATAATCCCCGTTACTGTTATTCAAGCAGGACCTTGCCGGGTTATTCATCGTAAAAATAAAGAAAAACACGGCTATGATGCTGTGCAGCTTGGCTACGAAGAAATAGATGAGAAGAAAATAAACAAACCTAAACAAGGTCACTTCAAAAAGCATAACAGCCCGAATTTCAAATACCTTAAAGAATTCCGTTTGAAAATGTACAAAGATATTGAAGAAGGTGAAATATTTGATGTAAGCATGTTTACAGAAAATGAAATTCTTCAAATATCTGGAACTTCAAAAGGAAAAGGATTTCAAGGTGTAATGAAGAGACACGGATTTCATGGTTTCAAAGCTAGCCATGGCGTGCATGAATCTTATCGCGGTCCCGGTTCTATTGGACAGTGTGCTACTCCTGCACGTGTTGTTAAAGGTAAAAAACTTCCAGGACATCTCGGTATGCAAAAAGTATCTGTGCTTAACTGCCGAGTTATAAAAATTGATTTAGAAAAAAATCTCGTTCTCGTTAAGGGAGCTGTACCTGGTCATAGAAACAGTATAGTTCGCTTGAGAAAAGAGCTGTAATTGGGAGCGTTTAAATGTTAAAAGTAAATAAATATTCCATGCAGGGAGTAGAAACAGGAACCACAACTCTTCCTAAATCTCTTTTTGCTGTTGAATCTAAAAACCCCAAAGCTCTGCTTTATGAAGTAATTAATATGTACCTGGCTAACCAACGTCAGGGAACTTCATGCGTGCAGACAAGAGCTGAAGCTCAGGGTAGTGGCAAGAAACTGTTTAGACAAAAAGGTACAGGAAATGCCCGTCCAGGTAATCTTCGTACACCTCTTCGTGTTGGTGGCGGAAATGCTTTTGGTCCACGTCCGAAAGATTGGTACAAATCAATTCCTAAGAAGAAGAAGAAACTTGCCCTGAAACTTGCCTTAACCGAAAGAGCAAATGCAAAACAAGTAGTAGTTTTAGAAAGCCTTGATTTTGAAAAACCTAATACAAAACAAGCAAATGAATTACTAGCCAAGGTCACTCCAGAAAGAAGTAAAAAACTTCTTCTAATTGACGGCAGTGATCGCAACATAATAAAATCATTTACAAACATTCCTTATATTAAACTGAACAGAGCCGACAGCACATTTGCTTACGAAATTCTTAATTGCAATTGCTTAATCTTAACAGAAGCGGCTTTGAAGAAAATGAAGGAGGTATTTGCAAAATGAGACAAGCAAGAGAAATTGTAATTGCACCGATCATCACAGAAAAAACCTCTTCAATCCAAAATCACAATAATAGCTATACTTTCAGAGTTAGCATAAATGCCAATAAAATTGAGATCCGAAAAGCGATCGAAAAAATCTTCAACGTTCATGTGTTAGATGTAAATACAATAAGACAATTTGGAAAAGTAAAGAGAATGGGAAGATACAGCGGCAAGCGCGCCGATTGGAAAAAAGCTATCGTTAAACTTAAGGAAGGTGATTCCATAGCTGAGTTTGAAGCTTAGGAAAGGGAGTACTAAATGGGAATCAAAAAATATAGACCAATCACCCCGACAATGAGATTCAAAACCGGTTTCACTTTTGAAGAGATCACCAAAGACAAACCGGAAAAATCATTGATCAAACCTCTTCCTAAAAAAGCTGGAAGAAATAGTCAAGGGCGTATCACCTGTCGTCATCGTGGCGGCGGACACAAAAGACATTATCGTATAATCGATTTCAAACGTAATAAATTTGATATTCCTGCTAGAGTTGCAGCAATCGAATACGATCCGAATAGAAGCGCACGTATTGCTCTCCTGCATTATGCCGATGGTGAAAAAAGATACATTTTAGCTCCTCTGGGACTAAATGTAGATGATAAGATCATGTCTGGTGCGAAAGCAGAGATCAAGGTTGGAAATGCACTTCCAATGGATAGAATTCCTCTGGGAACAGTTATCCACAATATCGAATTCAAACAGGGCAGGGGCGGACAAATTGCACGTAGTGCAGGAACCTATGCTCAACTTGTTGCTAAAGAAGGCGAATATGTACATGTTCGTATGCCTTCCAATGATGTACACATTCTGCGTAAGGAATGTTATGCAACTATTGGTCAGGTGGGAAATACCGAACACAACTCAATCGTTATTGGTAAAGCTGGTCGTAAAAGATGGATGGGAATTCGTCCTACAGTTCGTGGTGTTGCCATGAATCCGGTAGATCACCCAATGGGTGGTGGAGAAGCCAAAACATCTGGTGGTGGACATCCTGTGTCACCATGGGGAGTTTTAGCTAAAGGCGGCAAAACCCGTAAGAAAAGAAAATACTCCGATCAGTATATCATTAAATCTAAAAAGAAGAAAAGGTAAGGGATAACTATGGCTCGTTCGATCAAAAAGGGACCTTTTGTAGATTCTCATCTCGAGAAGAAAGTTGACGCTCTCAATAGCGAAAGCAAGAAACAGGTTATTAAAACCTGGTCCAGAAGATCTACAATTTTACCAAAATTCGTAGAACATACTTTTGCAGTTCATAATGGACGCAAGTTCGTACCCGTTTATGTATCTGAGAATATGGTAGGTCATAAGTTGGGAGAATTTTCTCCTACACGAACATTTCGTGGTCACAAAAAGAAATAGGAAAAGAAAGGGAGCTTAAGTAATGGAAGCAGTAGCAAAAGTTCGGAACTTAAGAGGCTCTGCACGGAAAGCAAGATTGGTCCTCGACCTGATTCGCGGTAAATCTGTGCCAGAAGCTCAGAAAATATTGCTTTTCTCTAAGAAAAGAGTAGCATCCGATGTTGCAAAACTCCTTAATTCTGCAATAGCAAATGCTACAATGAAAGAAGGTAAGGCAGATATCGATAATATGCTTGTCAGCAAAGTTTTCGCTGATGACGGCCCAATCATGAAAAGACATCGTCCACGTGCACAAGGCAGGGCTACAATTATTCGTAAAAGAACTTGCCATATAACATTGGAAATTTTGGACAAAGTAGAGGAGGTAAACCTTGGGACAGAAAGTTAATCCAATAAGTTACAGAATTGGTGTAAACAAGGAATGTGAATCTACCTGGTTTGCTTCTAAGGGTGAGTATATCGACAACTTGCACGAAGACCTGAAGATCAAGAAATATGTTAAAAGCAGACTCGAAAGTGCGATGATCTCCAAGGTTACAATCCAGAGAAAAACAAAATCAGTTACAGTAGATATTCATACAGCCCGTCCCGGTCAGGTTATCGGCCGCAAAGGTTCTGAAATCGAAAAACTGAGAAATGAACTTTCGGTTTTGGTAAATAAAGATCGTGGTTCTGACATCAACGTTTTCGTTAACGTTCAGGAAATTAAAAATCCCTGGGGCGATTCCAGCCTGGTAGGTCAGGAAATCGGAGCTCAATTATTAAGAAGAACATCCTTTAGAAGAGCAATGAAATTTGCAATCAGAAATGCCATGCGAAATGGTGCTCAAGGCATCAAGGTTCAATGTGCCGGCCGTTTGGGCGGAGCAGAAATGGCAAGAACTGAAAGATATCAGGAAGGTAGAACTCCTCTGCACACACTCAGAGCCGATATCGATTATGCTCTTACAGAAGTAACAACTACTTACGGAATTATTGGTATCAAAGTGTGGATATACAAAGGCGATATCCTTAATTAGGGGAGAGATAAATGTTAGCACCAAAGAAAGTTAAATTTAGAAAAATGCAGAAAGGCCGTCGTAGAGGTTTGGCTTATCGCGGCAGTACAATCAATTTTGGAGATTACGCTTTAGTAGCTCTGGAAGCTGGTTGGATCTCAAGTCGTCAAATCGAATCTGCGCGTGTGGCAATAACTCGACAAATGAAAAGAACCGGAAAACTCTGGATCAGAATTTTCCCGGATAAACCAGTTACAGCAAAACCAGCTGAAACTCGTATGGGTAAAGGTAAAGGTGCTCCCGAATATTGGGTAGCTGTTGTAAAACCAGGCAGGATAATGTTTGAATTTGAAGGTGTTGATAAGGATGACGCCAAAGAAGCTGTTCGTCTTGCCGGTCACAAATTACCTATTAAGACCAAAATTATTTATAGAGAAGGAGTTGAATAATGAAGATCAACGAACTTCGAGAATTAACTAAAGATGAACTTCAGTTAAAATTGAACGACTTCACAGAAGAAATGTTCAATTTAAGAGTTCAAAAAGCTACTAACCGCTTGGAAAATCCTATGCGTATCAAAGCAGTGAGAAAAGATATTGCCAGGATCAACACCTTGTTGACCGAGATGGAAAGAGGTAATAATGGCAAATAGAAAAGTTACCAAAACAGGTATCGTTATCAGTGATAAAATGGATAAAACGATAGTTGTGAACGTAGAACGTCAATACAAACATCCTCTTTATAAGAAGATTGTTAGAAGACATAAGAAATTTAAAGCACATGATGAGAACAATGAATGTAACATTGGCGATACGGTTTTGATCAGCGAAAGTAGGCCGCTTAGCCGTGACAAAAGATGGGTTCTCAGCAAAATAATCGAAAGAAGAAAATAAGGAGTCTGAAATGATCCAAGCTCAGACAAATTTAACAGTTGCAGATAATTCAGGTGCCAAAAAAGCACAATGTATCAAGGTGTTGGGTGGTTCAGGAAGACGTTATGCCAGCCTTGGTGATGTTATTGTTGTCGCCATTAAATCTGCAGTTCCAAATAGTAAGATTAAAAAAGGATCGGTGGAAAGAGCAGTTATCGTTCGCACTCACAAAGAAGTGAGAAGAGCAGATGGAACTTATATTCGTTTCCAGGATAACGCAGCTGTAATAATCGATGAAAAACTGGAACCCAAAGCAACTCGAATTTTTGGGCCGGTAGCTCGTGAACTCAGAGATCACGGTTTTATGAAAATCGTTTCTCTGGCACCGGAAGTCCTTTAGGAGTCGTTATGTTGAAGAAAATAGATAAAAAAGCAGGAAACAAGATGAGGATTAAGAAAGGCGATAATGTTGTTGTACTTTCCGGAAAATACAGAGGTGTGAAAGGCCGAGTATTAAAAGCTTTTCCAAAGACCGAACGTGTTATCGTGGAAAGAGTAAATTTCATTAAGAAGCACACTCGTCCTACACAGCAAAATCCTCAGGGTGGAATTATCGAAAGAGAATCTCCCATTCATGTTTCCAATGTAATGTTGTTTAATGAGAAGATCGGTGAAGTTACAAAAGCCGTTTTCAAAACTGTTGGAGAAAACCGGGTGCGTTCCTGCAAGAAAACCGGTGATGAGATCTAAAGGAGCAGGGAATGAATAGATTACATGAGAAATATAATAAAGATACAATTCCTGCCTTGATGAAGCATTTTGAATATAATAATATTCATCGTGTACCGAAGCTGGTAAAAGTATCGGTAAATATGGGTGTTGGACTTGCTACGCAGAATAAGGCGATCCTTGATCATGCAGTTAAAGATATGACTACGATCACAGGACGCAAGCCTATCGTAACAAAAGCTAAGAAATCAATTTCTAATTTTAAGTTGCGGGAAGGTATGCCAATCGGCTGCAAAGTTACTCTGCGCGGTGAAACTATGTATGAATTCCTGGATAGACTGATAGGTATTGTAATTCCCAGAGTTAGAGACTTTAGAGGAGTTTCCAACAAATCTTTCGACGGTCGTGGTAACTTTACACTTGGTCTGAAAGAACAAACAGTTTTTCCGGAAATAGATTATGATAAAATTGATGCTGTTCGTGGTATGGATATCACAATAGTAACTACGGCTAAGACCGATGAAGAAGGCAGAGAACTGCTTCGCGGTCTGGGAATGCCATTTAAGAAAAATTAGATAAAGGAGTCAATTTGGCTAAGAAATCATGGGAAGTAAGGCAAAAGAGAACTCCTAAATTTTCTTCGAGAGCTTATTCTCGCTGTAAAATTTGTGGACGATCTAGAGCTTATATGCGGTCTTTCGGTATTTGCCGTATATGTTTTAGAAAATTGGCCTCCAATGGCCAAATACCTGGTGTAAAAAAAGCCAGTTGGTAGAACAAAGGAGAAAAGATGAGTTTGACAGATCCGATCGCTGATGCAATTACTAAAATTAGGAACGCATATCGGGCCGATCACAAAACTGTTACTGTGAATCACAGTAATGTCAACGAAGCTATTATTAAGATCCTGGCAGAAGAAAACTATGTAAACAGTTATGAAATTGTTGATAGAAATACTGCCAAGAAGATCTACAGAAAACAAATTTATATTAATCTGCGTTACACCAACACAGGTGAACCGGTACTGAAAGGAATCGAAAGAATTAGTAAACCCGGCCTTCGAGTTTATGTGAATTCCAAGAATATCCCTTCTGTATATAATAATACCGGTTGTGCTGTGTTATCTACAAACAAAGGTGTAATGGTAGACAGAGATGCTCGCGTTCAGAAGGTTGGCGGCGAGTATGTTTGCAAAGTTTGGTAAGGGGAGGAATATAGATGTCTAGAGTAGGAAGAACTCCTGTAAAATTACCGGATGGTGTGAAATATAGCATTAAAGATAATATTGTGACAATCAGTGGAAGCAAAGGTGAGCTTAATTATGCTTTGTGCAGCGGAATTGCTGTTGCCGAAGAAAATGGAGCACTGCATGTAACCAGAAGAGATGATTCCAGACCTCAGAAAGCTTTACATGGTTTAACCAGAGCTCTTTTGAACAACATGGTTATTGGTGTTACCGAAGGTTTCATGAAAGAACTGCAAATTATCGGCACGGGTTATTCTGCCGAGATATTAGGTCCCTGGCTTAAATTGAGTGTTGGTTTCTCTCATGAAATTCTTATACAGGTGCCAGAACATTTAAAAGTGGAAGCAGAAACAATTCCTCGTCGAGAACAAGGATCACTTGGTGTTCAAGCTGTAGTAAGGGTTTCAGGAATTGATAAAGAAGATGTTGGTAAATTTGCTGCTGAGATCAAAAGATGCCGCCCACCACTTAACTATGCTACAGGAAAAGGCATTCGTTATAAAGGTGAATATGTACGCATTAAGGCTGGTAAAGCCGGTGCTACAGCATAAGGAAGGGAGACAGAAATGGATAAAAGCAGCGTAACGTATAAAAGAAATGCAGCCCGTAATAGAAGACGGAAAGCAATCCAGAAAAAAATCTTTGGTTCAGCTGATATGCCGCGTTTGGCAGTTTTTAGAAGCAATACTAATATCAGTGCTCAGATCATTAACGACGAAATAGGCCATACTCTGGTTGCTGTTTCATCTCTATCCAAAGATTTAAATATTGATAGATCCAAGAAAAAAACCGAACAAAGTTTTGAAGTCGGAAAAAAACTCGGTGAATTGGCTTTGGAAAAAGGCATTAAGAAAGTCTGCTTCGATAGAGGTGGCTTTTTGTATCACGGCCGAGTTAAAGCTCTAGCAGATGGTGCTCGTAAAGCCGGCTTGGAATTTTAGGAGGAAAGTTGGAAAGAAAAAGAAATAATCCTCGCAATAATGAACCACTGTTTGCAGTGGAAAAAATAGTATCAACAAACCGCGTAGCCAAAGTTGTAAAAGGTGGTAGAAATTTCAGCTTTAATGCTACGGTAGTTGTTGGAGATAAAGCAGGAAAAGTAGGCGTTGGTGTTGGTAAAGCGAATGAAATCGTAGATGCGATCCGCAAAGCCAAAGAAAAAGCAGGTAAGAGCCTGTTTGTTGTTCCAATCGTCAATGGTACTATTCCTCACGAAATTATTGGTAGATTTGGAGCAAGTAAAATTATGCTCAGACCAGCTTCAAATGGTACCGGTGTTATCGCTGGTGGCCCTGCACGTGCCATACTGGAAGCTGCAGGTATTCAGGATATTCTCACAAAATCTCTGGGATCAAACACTCCATCTAATGTTGTAAAAGCAACAATGGACGGATTGAAGAACCTTAGAACAATTGCACAAGTGGCTCGTCTTCGTGGCAAAACAGTTGCCGAGATCACTGGCAAAAAAGAGGGTGCCAAAACTGAGGAGGAAACCAAATGAAACTAAAGGTTACTCAGGTTAAAAGCACGATCAATAGAAAAGAAGATCAAAAAAGAACTATTGCAGCTCTGGGATTGACTAAGATCGGTCGTTCCCGTCTGCATGATGATAACCCCGTTATTCGCGGCATGATTAACAAGGTTGTGCATCTCGTATCGGTTGAAGAAGTAGAAGCACCTGTAGAAAAAGTTGTTAAAAAAGCTACTTCAAAAACAACTATTAAAAAGTCGGCAGCAAAAAAAGAAGCTCCTGCTAAAAAGGAAACAGAATCTAAAAAAGAATCTGCTCCCAAAAAAGTAGAAGTGAAAAAAGAAGCTGCTGCCAAGAAGCCTGCAGTTAAAAAAGACACTGCAGAGAAGAAAACTACAGCAAAAAAAGAAACAGCAGAAAAACCAGCAGCTGAGAAAAGCAAAGCTACTAAGAAACCTGCCGTTCAAAAGAAAGCTGTAAAAAAAGAAGATACCATCGAAACAAAAAAACCTGCGACTAAAAAAAGCACTACAGCAAAAAAAGAAACCACAGAGAAGAAAGAAACAGCAAAGAAGAAAACAACAACTAAGTCAAAACCCAAAACTAAGAAAGCTCCTGAAGCTGAAAAGAAGTAGCGGGATAAGGAGAAATAATGGAACTTCATAAAATTGAGCGTCCTCAGATCAAACACAAAAAGAAGCGCTTGGGTAAAGGACATGGTACAGGACAAGGAAAAACATCCGGCCGTGGACATAAAGGTCAGAAATCTCGTTCCGGCGGAAGTATTCCAGCCTGGTTCGAAGGTGGCCAAATGCCTTTGCAGCGTCGTGTTCCCAAAAGAGGATTCACAAATATTTTTAAAAAGCAGTTTAGAGTTGTAAATCTGGAAACATTACAGATGTTGGATGACGTTGAGTTTGATATTGCAAAACTAGAAGATCTGAATCTCATCAGAAAGGCTAAAGCAAACGAAAAAGCTCCTGTTAAGATCCTTGCCAGAGTTGGTGAAGGTTTCAATAAGAAGATCATCGTGAAAGCTAATGCATTCTCTAAAACAGCCAAAGAATTGATCGAGAAGTCAGGCGGTACAGCGGAGGTAATCTAAAGTGTTAAAGAGCATATCCAATATCTTTAAGATCCCTGATCTGAAAAAGAAAATTCTCTTTACCGGTTTGATCCTGATAATCTATAGACTGGGAAGTTTTATTCCCATCCCCGGCATTAATGCTGCAGCTCTGGAACAATTTCTGGGCAATGCTGCAAAATCCGGTGGAAATTTATTTGGAATGTTCGACCTTTTCGTTGGTGGAAACCTGGGACGTGCTTCAGTGTTCGCACTTGGAATCATGCCTTATATCACCACTTCGATCGTTATTCAGCTGTTAGGCGGAGTAATTCCATTCTTCGAGAGATTGAAGAAAGAAGGTGCAGAAGGACAAAAGAAAATTGCTCAATATACACGTTATGGTACAGTAGCTATTGCTTCTTTCAATGCTATTGGTATTAGTGTATTTTTGCAATCCGGTGTAGAAGGTGCAGTTCCTCATCCAGGATTCTTGTTCATATTTACCAGCGTTATTACTATGGTAACTGGTGTTATGTTCATTATGTGGCTGGGAGAACAGATCACAGAACACGGAATTGGTAACGGTATATCACTTATTATCTTTGCTGGTATAATAGCCCGTTATCCACAAGGCTTCTATCAAATGTTCCAGATGGTTCAAGCACAAGCTATGTCCATTTTCATGGCTGTGCTGGTACTTATCGTTATGGTCGTGGTTACTGCCTCTGTAGTTCTTGTTACAGAGGGTCTTCGCAAGATACCTGTGCAGTATGCCAAAAGAATTGTTGGTCGTAAAGTATATGGTGGACAGAGCACACATATTCCCTTGAAGGTGAATACAGCTGGTGTTATTCCCATCATCTTTGCTCAGGCAATCCTCATGTTCCCCCGAACTATCGCTACTTTCTTCAAGGACAGCGATTTTATGAACTCTGTAGTACAGGTTCTTTCTCCAGGGGAATGGTTATATACGATCCTTTATATGGGATTTATTATTTTCTTCGCTTATTTCTATACAGCGATGGTAATGAATCCAATCGAAATGGCAGAAAATATGAAGAAATACGGTGGATTTATTCCTGGCCGTAAACCCGGTAAAAAGACATCCGACTACATTAACAGTGTGTTGGTTCGTATTACATTGCCAGGTGCTGTTTTCTTTGCTATTATTGCTGTAATTCCCGAATTCCTGCAGAAATGGACTAATCTTCCTTTCTACTTTGGTGGAACAGGTCTCATCATTATCGTTGGTGTGGCTCTGGATACACTTCAGCAGATCGAATCTCATCTGGTGATGCGTCACTACGAAGGATTCATGAAGAAAGGTAAATTACGCGGAAGACGTCGATAGATCTTTTTAACAAAAATAAATAGAGTGATAGAAGAAGCAGTATGATCACAATTAAGAACAATCAGGAAATCGAAAAGATGCGGGAAGCAAACCGCATCGTCGGTAAGCTGCTTCATAAAATTGGAAGTATTGTTAAACCTGGCGTAAGCACGCTGGATCTTGATAATTTCGCTGAGCAGTTGATAAGAAGCGAAGGCGGCCGTCCGGCCTTTAAGGGATATTCAGTTCCCGGTCTTCCTCCATTTCCAGCTGCACTCTGCACTTCCGTGAACTCAGGTGTGGTTCATGGCATTCCCTCCAAAACGGAGATCTTGCAGGAAGGTGATATTATCGGAATAGATGTGGGTGTTTACAAAGACGGATTTTATGGTGATGCAGCCAGAACCTATAGAGTGGGCCAGATTTCCAGCGAAGCTGAACAGCTTCTGCAGGTTACGATGGAAGCACTTGACAGAGGAATGGCTCAAGCCAGAGTCGGTGCCAGAGTTGGTGATATTTCTTATGCTATTGGATCTTACGTGTTAGATCAGGGTTATTTTGTGGCTGATAATCTTACTGGTCATGGAATAGGCCGAAGACTTCATGAAGATCCGGTAATTCCAAACTGGGGAGCAAAGGGTAAAGGCCCTCGCCTTGGGAAAGGAATGACACTGGCAATAGAACCAATGGTAAATATCGGAACCAATCGAGTTATCGAAAAAGGTTGGGAATTTTTTGTGGAAGATGGTTCACTTTCGGCACATTACGAAAATACAGTATTAATTACAGAGAGTGATCCAGAAATTTTAACCGCTTATAAGAATTAACTTATAAGCCTACAGGAAATAAGAGAAAATTATGGCAAAAGAAGGTGTAATCGAAGTTGAAGGAGTAGTGACAGAAGCACTACCAAATACAACTTTCAGGGTACAGTTAGAAAACGGACACGAAATACTGGCACATAGCTCTGGTAAAATGAGAATGCATTACATACGTATTTTGCCAGGCGATAAAGTAAAAGTTGAATTGTCTCCCTACGATCTAAATCGGGGAAGAATAACTTATCGTTATAAATAGGAGAGGATGATGAAAGTTCAAGCATCTGTAAAAAAGATCTGTAAAGATTGTAGAATTATAAAACGAAATGGCGTGATAAGGGTTATCTGTTCCAGCAACCCTAAGCATAAGCAGCGTCAAGGCTAATAAAAAGGAGGACTGAGCTTGGCACATATATCTGGAGTTGAGTTACCTAGGGATAAGAGAATCATTATTGGTCTCACTTATATTTACGGGATAGGACATTCTGTCTCCCGTGAAATCCTTAGCAAAGTAAATATCGATGAAAATAAAAAAGTTAAAGATCTCTCTGTAGAAGAAGAAAAGCTTATCAGAGAAGCTATTCAAGACGAATATATAGTAGAAGGTGAACTTAGAACACAGGTAGCTATGGACATTAAGCGATTGATGGAAATCGGCTGCTACAGAGGCCTGCGACATAAAAAATCAATGCCTTGCCGTGGACAAAGAACACATACCAATGCCAGAACACGACGTGGCCGTCGTAAAGGTTCCGGCGCAGGTAAAAGGAAATAGGGGCAAACAATGGCACAAGTAAAAACCAGAACTAAGAAGAAACGCGTACGGTTGTCCTTCAATGAAGGTATAGCCAGCATTCATTCAAGCTTTAATAATACTATTGTTTCTCTTACCGATAAAGCCGGCAACGTTCTCACCTGGTCTTCAGGCGGAAAGATTGGTTATAAAGGTTCTAAAAAAAGTACTCCATTTGCAGCACAGCTGGCTGGCGAAGAAGTAGCAAAAGCTGCTTTGGAAATGGGAATTAACAAAGTAAAAGTAATAGTGAAAGGCCCGGGTGGTGGACGCGAATCTGCCATTAGAGCATTAGATGCAAACGGCTTACAGATCACTATGATCATAGATGCTACACCGATTCCTCACAATGGTTGTAGACCTCGAAAAACTAGAAGAATATAAGGGTAGAAATATGGCTAGATATACTGGACCATCTTGTAAATTATGTAGAAGAGAAGGTGCAAAACTTTTTATTAAAGGTGCACGTTGTAACTCTGATAAATGTGCGTTTGAACGACGTGCCTATATTCCCGGCGACCACGGTAGTGGAAAAGGATTCCGCAAACGCCTTAGCGATTATGGAATTCATCTTAGAGAAAAACAAAAAGTTCGCCGAATTTATGGAATACTGGAAAAACAATTCCGCAAATATTTTACCATGGCTGCAAAAAAATCTGGTGTTACCGGTGAAAACCTGCTGCAATTCCTGGAAACTAGACTGGATAATGTAGTCTTTAGAATGGGGTTTGCTCCATCTCGAAAATCTGCACGTCAGATCATTCGTCATGGTCACATCACAGTCAATGGTAGAAAAGTAAATATTCCATCCTTCCTTGTAAAAGGGGAAGATGTAATAGAAATTAAAGAAAAAAGCAGGCAAATGCCTTTGATCCAGGAAGCAATCGAATCTTCTACAGAAGTAGAAGTGTATGAATGGTTCCAAGTGGAAAAAGATAATTTCAAAGGAAAAATTCTTAGTATCCCGACGCGTGAGCAGATCCAACTGGATGTTGACGAGCGTTTAATCGTTGAATATTATTCCAAGTAATAGGGAGGAAAAGTTTTATGATGTTCCTTGAACCATTACAATTACCTGATAAGGTACAAGTAGATGAGACAACCTATAGCGGTAGCTATGGGAAATTTGAGATTGGCCCACTGGAAAAAGGATTCGCTACTACTGTAGGAAATACTCTGCGTAGAGTTTTGTTATCCGCGATTCAAGGTGCTGCCGTACGTTTTGTAAAAATCGAAGGCCTGCATCACGAATTCGCCCCCATTCCAGGTTCAGATTCCGATTATATCGATTTGATATTGAAACTGAAAAAACTGGTTTTAAAATCTGATTCGATCAATGAAGAATTGCTGGTGCTGGAACACAAGGGTATTGGTGTTATCACAGCTGGAGATATTCAGGAAAACACCGAAGTTGAAATCATCAACAAAGATCTTGTGCTTCTGGAAATGACCGAAGATGTTGACTTTAGAATGGAAATCTGGATAGGCATCGGCAGAGGATATCTACCTGCAGAGAACCACAGTATGGATGAGAAACCGGTAGGAACTATTCCAATCGATTCCATCTATTCTCCCATTACAAAAGTAAATTTCGAAACTGCAGCAATGCGAGTTGGAGAAAAGATCGATTTTGATAAACTCACCATCGAAATTACAACAGATGGCAGTATCGATCCTAAAGATGCACTGTATCTTTCTGCCAAGATCTTAAGAGATCTTTACGATAGAGTGGTTCTATTTGAAAAAGAACCGGAATATATCGAAGAAATAGAAATGGATCCTGAACTGGAAAGAATGGATAAGATCCTGGAAACAAATGTGCATGAACTGGAACTCTCGGTGCGATGCAGCAACTGCCTGGCAGCTGCCAAGATCGACACAATAGGAGAACTGGTATCCAAAAGCGAAAATGAGATGCTGAAGTATCGCAATTTTGGTAAAAAATCGTTAGAAGAAATTAACGCTTTATTAGAAAATTATGAACTTTCTCTGGGTATGAACGTGAACGGCATTAAGCAGAAGATCGACGACGCCAAGAGCAGAGTAACTATCAAATAATAAGGATTTAGAATTATGAGACATAAAGTAAGCGGCAGAAAATTCGGTAGAGAAAGTGCCCATCGCAATTTGATGAAAAAGAACCTGGTTTCTTCTCTGGTAGAACATGGTAGAATTAATACCACTGTGGCTCGTGCCAAAGAGATTAGAGGTGTAGCCGAAAGACTGATAACTTATGCCAAAAAAGATACTATTCACTATCGCCGTCTGGTTTTTAAAGTTCTTAAAAATCGCGACCTGGTGAAGAAAATGTTTGATGAGATCGCTCCTCAATACATTGGCCGGGAAGGCGGATATACCCGCGTTTTGAAGAATGGCTATCGTACTGGTGATTGCGCTCCCATGGCTATTATCGAATTTGTAGAAGGCAACGATACTACTGCCAAAAAAGACGATATCAAAACAAAAGATATCGCAAAATAACAAGTAAGAGTTTAAGCGCTTAGATTCTGAAATAACTACAGCCGGTTTCCTACCTGGGAACCGGTTTTTTATTTTTTTCTGGAATAGATAATCGGATGTTTTTTGTTAATGGTGTCAGCTGCTACGTTCTCCTTGCTTTTCTCTCAATCTGAATGTGTAGTCTTCTATTATGTTCTTATATCTGCAATATTAAAAGTCATATCTTACTTTCATAAACATCATATCATTCTCATCATATTGTCCAAAATTTCCTTCTTCACCTGCAAAGATATTTGCTCCCAATTGAACTTCAAATCCATCAGCAATATCATAAACAACTTTAGGACGAAGGAGTGCATCTTTATTATCAATACCGTAATAGGTGAAAAATTCTACACGCAATGTTTCTCTTAAGAAATCTTCTGTAATCAAGAAAGTCATCGTATTTGAGAATTCATCATTACGCATATCATTTTCGTAATTCATGATATATTCTTGAATAAATTGGAAACTCACATTCACACCAAACCAGTTGTGATCATAACCAACAAGATAATTTGCATAATCCTTTTCTTTGATGCCATTTACAGAAAGATCCTCAGCAGCAAATCGTTTATCAAAATAATATGCTCCTTCCCCGCGTAAAACAGCTCCACCTATCGCTTTACTGAAACTTGCTCCAGCTAACGGTAATCTGTGATATTCCGGTTTGATAAGAAGTGTTGTATCAGGTTGCGGGTATATATGCATTGCAGGATTATCGTCCCACATATAGGCAGCCATCAATTCAAAATCGATCGCACTTCCGAGGTAAGAATATTTCATGGCAATTTCACTTTCGGATAGTTTCTTTTCTACTTCTGAATTTGAGTAATCGTAATTTACCGGCATGGGAAAATCCGGTTTTTTGGGAACCCATATCGAATTTGCACCAGGAATGATCGTAGATTGGAAGATTGGTATCCAAACTGCTTCGAGAGTAGAATTTCCGATGTAATAATCAAATTTAACTGCATTTATTCCAATGCGGATCTCGTCAAAATCAGGTAGAATAAATTCCGAGAGATCACG